>CAZGAW010000098.1:0-20226 GCA_964523645.1 uncultured bacterium
ATGCCTTCAATCGATCCGGGTTCACCTCAATCCATATTTCCCGCTCACGGAGACCTGCTATTCGGACAGACGCAATATTTTTGATGTCCGAGATTTCGTCTTTGAGATTTTCAGCAATATCCCGCATCTGCGTTTCCGCAATATTTCCACCTACAACAATCGTCAATATAGGAAAACCGAATGAGGTATCAAATTCGTCGACCCTCGGATCATCTAATATCTCCTCTGGCAACTCATTGACCTGCTCAACAGTCGTACGTAGGTTTTCAAGTTCTTTGTCGAAATCCCGGTCGCTTATCTCTTCAAAATCGACAAAGATAACAGAACGCCCTTCTGAAGAGGTTGAAAACAATAGGTTAACTTTGTTGGCATTCTCCTCAATCGCATCTTCAATAGGAGCAGTGACAAGTTTTTCAACTTCTTCTGGAGAGGCTCCCGGATAGAGCGTTGTCACAACTGCGCTCTGTACTGAGACTTCTGGAGTGAGTTCTCGGGGTAGGTTTATCCATGCATACAACCCGAAAATGATGATAATAATCATTAACATGTTCGCTAAAACCGGGTTGTTTACGGATATCTTGGGAATAGACATGGACGATCAAATTGACTGTGCGGGATCTGGGTACTTAGGGTTTATCTGTGAATATTTCGTTGTACAAGGAGAAAAAGTGTATAAGGCGAGGTCCGAAAACCTCGCCTGACTGTTTATTAATCATCAGCTGGAACCGCAGCACCGAATAGGTCTTCGTCTTCAACAGTTCGGAAACGTTCCTCTGGGTTTCTCAGGACGAGACCTCGTATGTCTGTTGTGATCGCGTAAAGGGCTGGCATCACAAACAGCGTCATTGTGGTTGCCAATGAAAGCCCGAAAATGATCGTATACGCCATCGGCATCCATATAGGCGATTTGCCACCTAACCCGATTGCCATCGGCATGAGTCCGATAATTGTTGTGAGTGAGGTGAGAACAATCGGACGCAATCGGACATACCCACCTTTCAGGATTGCATACCACTTATTGTAACCGCGTTCGCGGAATTTGTTGATGAAGTCAATAAGCACAATTGAATCGTTCACCACAATCCCCGAGAGCGCAACGATACCAAACATCGCGACCATACTAAGCGTCGCGTTGGCAACGAATAACCCAACCATCGCTCCTATGATTCCGAACGGAACAGCGAGCATAATGATAATCGGTTGTATAAAGGATTTGAATTGTGCACCCAATACCACATAGATGAGCAACAGACCAACAATGAACAACTTCCACAACTCGGAAAAGGATTCTACAATCTCATCGAAAAGCCCTCTAAAATCGAGTTGGTATCCCGGATACAGGGATTCGACATCAGCAAATTTACTGATGAGTGCCTGAGTCGCATCGAAGGGCGTTGTTTTTGCTCTATCTACCGAAGCATAAACTGTAATTGCCCGTTCACCGTCAAATCGGCGGATATCGGAATATCCTTTCTCGCTTATAATGTCAGCGACATCCTTAAGCGGGACGATAGCACCCGTGGGTGTTGAAATTAACAAATTATTCAGGGCAGCAAGGTTTCCGAGCGTATCTTCCTCGTATTTGACGATAACATCAATTGCCTCGTCTGCTTCACGATAGGTTGTCGCTTTGGCACCCTCAATAGCCGTGCGCACTGTTTGCGCAATTTGGAATGTTGTTAATCCGTATTGATGTGCCTTTTCCGGTTTCAGGTAGATACGGAGTTCGGATTTACCCGTACGAAAATCATCTCGAATGTCGTAGACACCCTCCATCTCTGAGAGTGATGCTTTAAGGGTATCAGCGAGTGCCGTCAGTTGTTCAAAGCTGGAGCCTTTTACCTTGACTTCAACATCCTCACCTTGCGGCGGTCCGCCTTCCTGTGTGATGAAATTCAGTTCCTCAATTCCACTAATTGTGGCGGTTTTCGTCCGGAGTTCTGCGATGATATCATCGACACCTCGAGTACGCTCCTGTTTTGGTGTGAGTTCAACAATAACTTCACCGAAATTGGATCCATAGGTAATGCCTTCCATCAACCCCCCCGTTGGCGTGTGTAACCCGATGTTACTGACAATCGCAGCGACTTCACTTGATGGAAGTGTTTTGGCAGCTGCTTCGAGTTGTGCTACCACTGCGGTTGTCTCTTGCATGCCATAAGAAGGCGGCATTTCGGCTTTGACGTAAAATTGCGGAAAATCTTCACCGGGGAAGAGCTCCCTATCGAGGACTAAAAACGCGCCTACACACACAATCAAACCGATCCAAAGGACGCTCCCAACAAAGGCATACCGATGTCGGATCGTTATCTTCAAAATTCTAACATATCGGCTCCTGATAAAGTCAAAAAACAGGCCAAACCCTGCGAAAAAGCCGGCGATGTAAGCACTTAGGGCAAAGGCATCCCGAGATCGGGTGCGGAGGTTTTCAAGTCTACTCCGTCCTGCCGGGGGTCTCGCTTTTCCCCACTCGGCAACGTGCGCCGGTAAAATCACGAACACTTCAAAGAGAGAGGCAATCAGCACGAGGATCGCCATGATGGGAACGACGCGCATAAACTGTCCAGGAACGCCGGACATAAACATCAGCGGACCGAATGCACAGATGGTCGTCAAGCTGGCGGCTAAGACCGGCCAACCGACCTCTTCCGCACCACGAATCGCGGCAACTTTTGGGGGCTCGCCTCGCTCAATGTGTCGGTAGATGTTCTCTATGACAACGATGGCATCGTCAACAACAATCCCGACAACTAAAATCAGTCCGAACAGGGAAACACCGCTGAGTGTGTAGCCACCTACAGACATAAACCAGAAGGTTGCCATGAACGCAACCGGTATGCCGAGCGCCGCAAATAAGGCATTCCGCCATCCGATAAAGAGAAAGAGCATGAATACAACGAGCAATAAACCGAAAAAGGCATTTGTTTCAAGAATCCCTAACCGCTCCTTGAGAATAACCGAATAATCGTTGACAGCTGTCAATTCGGCACCTTCAGGAAGATCTGCTCTCCGTTTTTCAACCAGTTCTCGCAGTTGGGCGACTAACGCGATGGTATTCCCCTCGGTCTTTTTTTGCACGCTCAAACTGATAGAGGGTTCCGCATTAATCCGGGAGAGGGTCCTCGCCTCTTCGTAGGTGTCGGAAACAGTTGCGATATCCTTCAGGCGGAGCGGGGTTCCTGTCGGTTGAACAGCGATGATGGTCTCGCCGATTGTGTCTGGATTGGCGAATTCGCCCATCGTCCGCACCATGAATTCGGTGTTGCCGAGTTCCATCGTACCCGCTGGGAGGTTCAAATTGCTTGCACCGACTGCAGTGATAACCCTCGCAATCGGAATCTGATACGCTTTCAACCGATCCGGGTTCACCTCAATCCAAATTTCCCGCTCGCGGAGCCCCGCTATCCGGACAGACGCAATATTTTTGATGTCCAAGATTTCGTCTTTGAGGTTTTCGGCGATGTCGCGCATCTGCGTTTCCGAGATGTTCCCGCCTACAGCAATCGTTAGCATCGGGAAGCCAGAGGAGACATCAAGTTCTTCAACTTGCGGGTCCTCTAAAATCTCTTCTGGAAGCTCATTCACCTGCTCAACAGCCGTGCGGAGGTTCTCAATTTCCTTGTCATAATCCCGATCGCTCATCTCTTCAAAGTCGATGGAGATGACAGATCTACCTTCAGAAGAGGTAGAGAACAGCAGATTGATTTTGCTAACGTTCTCTTCAATAGCGTCTTCAATAGGGGCGGTGACGAGTTTTTCAACTTCTTCCGGGGATGCCCCCGGATACAACGTCGTCACAGTCGCGCTCTGTAAGGCAATTTCAGGCGTGAGTTCTCGCGGTAGATTTATCCAAGCAAACAACCCAAAGATGATAATAATAATCATTAGCATGTTCGCTAAGACCGGGTTATTCACAGAAATTTTGGGAATAGACATGGTGGTAGCATTTCTCCTTGTTCTTGATCTTTTGTCGTTTATGGTAAACCCGAAAAATAAATAGACATTTCAGTGGAAACAACCCCCTTCTACCGCTGGCGAGGTGTTTTTGCTGCGGATTTTCCTCCTAACCTCGCCAATTCAGCGTGTCTAATTAATTCTAAGGTTTACCATAAATGGTTTTAAGCATCTGTTTTTTGGCACCATTCCGGTTTTGATTAAGAAGTATTATAGGGGCAGTGCTTGCACCACCCCATTTTGGATTTACTAAGGTTATCGGCTCGCTTTCAGGCTACCCCATGTTATCGCTAGCTTGCCATCTGGTGCAACTGACAAGGGTTCGATCCCCTCGCCTTCGATGGAAAGTGTGTCAACAAGGAACGTAACTGTTTGACCGCCCCAACTGTTCATAAAACCGACACCGACACGTTCTACATCAAACTTGTGATTCCAAGTTTTGTCGCCAGAAAGTTTCCATTCGTCTTTCTCGTTCTCTCTATAATAGCCCGAGAAGACATCTTTCTCTTTGACGATCTTGAGGTGAAGCGGAACATCGAATCCCGTTTGAAAGTGTCCCTTGTCTTGCCAACCAGCTTCGACCATGCTGCCGATGAGCGTTTTTTGGGGTTGATTGGCTTCCCCACCGAACAGATAACAAGCGTAGTTCAAATCGTCGTCGCTGTAAAGGAAAATGCCGATCCATGAATCCGCGGGTTTATCCGGTTCGGTGGAAAAGATCCCGCTCACAGTTATATTTTCCGCCGCACTTTTCGGGATTTCCCGTTCAAGCATCGGTTTGTCAGGAGTCGTGTGTCCCCAGCCACCCTTCGGGTTGGTCATCTGTAGGAAGCCGTCTTTGACCTCAAAGGTCGTAACTTTATCGCGATAGTCGCGGAATTCCCACCCTTCGACAAGTTCGTCGCCATCAAAGGGGTCCGTCCATACACCCGCAGAAACTATCCCGACGGTGCTGCACAGCAAAATTCCGCATACGAGAATCGTAATTCGCATGGTAATTCTCCTTTTGATTTGAGACATTATAACATATAACCGAAGTTGCTACTTACATGCTTTTAGACAGACATACATCCTTTTTGGTCGCAATGTTTTAACAGTAAAGTAGAACGGACGCAATAGAAAATGCGTATGCTAAGACAACGCATTTCCACAGTTGTGGGTTATCGACTCGTTTTGAGCGTTGCCCAAGTTGTGGTCAATTTACCTGCCGGTTCAACATCTAATCCACCAAGGGCTTTTGCTAAACCGTGTTCCACGATAGTTGCTAAGTCGTCTTCACTGAGAACGGTGTTGAAAATAGCGGCTTCGTCAATAAGGCCAACGAAAAATGAACCACCACCCCATCGACCGATCTCAACGGGGTTCTCTGTGACGGTTGTTTTTCCGGGGCGTGTACTCGCACCCGCTTTCACACCGTCCACATACACAACGAGTTGTTCAGCCTTCTCGTTGATGTCATAAGTCGCTGCGAAGTGGATCCATTTTTTTTCATCAGGCACATTCGCGGAAGCTCTCGGCTCCCAACTCCCACCGGGTTTGACGAATGCTGACATCCGATTGCCTTCCTGTGGCGGGTCAATCCGCAAGAGATACTCATTGCTTTTCGCGATGAGTTGTCGCCAATCGCCAATATCTGTTGCAAAAAACCACGCCATCATCGTGAGTTCATCACCGAGTTGTAGTTCCGGTGTTGACTCAATCGATACCCATTGTCCACCATCAAACTCAAGGGCTTTTCCGATTTTTCCATCTTTCCACTTGGCACCGTTGATGGTACCATCGTGTTCGAGTCCTGAAGAATCTTTGGTCGTTTTGCCTGCGCCTTCATCAAAAAGCCAAACACCGACGGCTGTTTCAGGGTCGATTTTGGCGGAGCAGATGTGTGGTAATATCCAAGCAATGGAGCAGACAATTCCTAAAATTAAGATTGTTTTTCGCATCTCTATCTCCTTCATCTATGTTTATCTTCAAACGGTTGTTCGATAGCCAAATTTTGACGGATTGTACCATATTTTATAATTATAGCATGTTATAGGGTGCACTAACAAGTAGAAGGAAGATATTAGGCAAAGACATTCAGTTCTACAGAGAAAACGCTTCAAGTCTTCCTAACAAGGCGGATTTAGGCGGTTAATGTCATCTATAAAACCGAAAACTGAATATCTATATTTTTCAAGATGCGCCACTTATTTCTAATTGGACATCCAACCGAAATTGTGGTAAACTAAGTACAATAGTAAGTAAAAATTACTCCGTATAAGGATGTAGATTATGGACCAAAAGGAACAACTTATTGCGGATCTCTCTACGCTCTTAGGTCCTAAAAATGTGCTAACAGATGCGACTGCCTTGTCGGTATATGAATGCGATGCCGCCCCCTCTTTTAAAGCGATGCCGGATGTTGTTGTCTTCGCAGATACCGCACAACAGGTGTCGGATATCGTGAAGTTGGCGAATAAATACGATACACCCTTTATCGCACGCGGCGGCGGCACCGGCTTGAGTGGTGGTATGCTTTCTGTCCAAGGTGGGATTATCATTGCCCTCAACCGGATGGACCGTATCTTAGAGGTGGATCTTGAAAACGAGCGAGCAGTGATTGAACCCGGTGTCGTTAATCTCCTGTTGACGCAGGCGGTGCAGAACCGCGGCTACCATTACGCCCCAGATCCGTCAAGCCAGAAGGCATGCACAATAGGCGGAAATATCGCCGAAAATTCAGGGGGACCGCATACCTTGAAATACGGTGTTACATCCGACCATGTGCTTGGCTTGGAAGTTGTTTTGCCGGATGGTGAAATCGTTGAATTAGGCGGTGCTGTTGAAGAAACACTCGGCTACGACTTGCGCGGTGTGATGATAGGCTCCGAAGGCACATTTGGAATCGTAACGAAAGCAACAGTCCGGCTCACCCGGAATCCGCAGGCGTACCAAACCGCACTCGCCGTCTTTGAGACAATGGACGACGCTTCTAATGCCGTCTCAACGATTATCGGTGAAGGTATTATTCCAGCTGCACTTGAAATGATGGACAGCCTTGTCATTCGGGCTTTAGAGGAAGCCTTCCAGTTCGGTTTCCCGCTTGACGCTGAAGCGATTCTGATTGTCGAGCTTGATGGTGTTAAAGCGGGAATGCAGAACCAAACCGATCAAATTTTGGAAATCTTCAAACAGCACAACGCTCGGAAGGTGGATTACGCCAAAGATGAAGCCGAGCGACAGCAGCTGTGGAAGGCGCGGAAAAGCGCGTTCGGTTCATTCGGACGACTCGCACCGAACTATATCACCCAAGATGGCGTTGTGCCGCGAACAACACTCCCGAAAGTGCTACGACGGGTCTCTGAGATCTCTGAGAAGTATCAGATTCCGATCGCGAATGTGTTTCACGCTGGGGACGGGAACATCCATCCTATTGTCCTCTTTAACGAACGCGATGCCGACCAATGCGAACGTGTGGAGCATGTCAACAAAGAAATCCTGACGGTATGTGCTGAAGTCGGCGGCACCATCACAGGCGAACACGGCATCGGTGTTGAAAAGATGGATTATATGCCCCTTATTTTTAGTCCTGCTGATATGCAAGTCATGGCGACAGTCAAAGCGGTTTTTAACCCGACGGGGCTTTGCAATCCAGGAAAGATTTTCCCGACAGCCGAATCCTATGAGAAACTTGGTCTGCAACATGACGCAGTGAGGATTTTTAAATGAAAACCTATTCCAAAGATGACGTTATCAATGCTATTCGAGATTTGCTCCAGAATGTCACTGAAGTTGAATCTATTGAACATGTGGAAGGAAATGAATTTTTAGTCCGCATTATTATCCGCAAAGCAGATAAGATACCCGTTATTCCTACGCATAGTTACGAACGGTTCATTGATACCTTTGCTTCTGCTTTAGGAAACAAATTTGATTCCGATGGTAGCATTTCAAGCACTGGTGACAAAATGGAATACCTTGACAGCAAATCAGGGATGTACTGGACAAGACAGATTACCGTCAGTCTTGACCAGATTAATGTGGAGGGATAGGTAGTGATAGAGGCGAATGTAATAGTTGCCTTACTTGCAGCAGGAGTGCCCGTATTACTCGCTATAGTAGGTGGCATAATATGGATTGTTCGAGAGTTTGGGAAAATTAATTCACGGTTATCCCTAATTGAACGGAGCATGAAACGCTTGGAAGATATGCCTATTTACCAAGCACCTGTTCAACCGGGACAGGTTGAAAAGATAGATGGATTTGAGATACGAATTCTTACCCAAAAATCTGAAACATAACCGTTTACAGCCGTGCTGGGGAAAGAGAAACTTTGCTCGCGATTCCCATCGGTAGATTACACAAACAATTACCTAATTTATTTTTTAATCTTCATACGGATTGTTCTACACAGTGGCAACTTAGGTGATTCATAGATATACCTGAATTCCGAAAGGAGGACAGAATGAAACGAAACAGAATAAACCCAAGGGTTTTTGGCATTATGGGTGGTATTGTCTTATGGGTTGGGCTTCTCACACCTTTTACGATGGGTAGTACCGAACAGGTGCAGCAGCTCTTCCAATCTGCTGAAGATTTGTACGGACAGGGAGATTACGAAGGAGCTCTTGCCAAGTATACTGAAGCACTTGAAGCATCAATGAAAGAAGGTGTGAACACCGCGATGATTGACAAGGATTTCAAGACCCTTGTCCACTATAAGATTGCAGTGGTTTACTCACGGCTCGCTCAAAAATCAGGTGATGTTTCTCATTACAAAACTGCGATTGACCACATTGAAAAAGTTATCCTAACAGCAGTTGTTCCGCAGCATAAAGAGGCGTTGATTTATCTCTGGGGACATACGCTATACAAAACGAAACAGTTTAAACAGGCGGAACTAAAGTTCAAGCAACTCATTGAAAACTTCCCGGATAGCCTCTTCGTTGAAAATGCTTGGTATGCTATTGGGCAATCCAATTATAAACTGCGAGACTATGAAGATGCCCGGCAGGCATTCAAATCTGTCCTTGATGGCTTTCCAAATTCCGATTTTAAGGATGATGCACAGCACCTGATCGCACAATCCTTCCTGAATGAATCGAACTATGAACAGGCGTATCGGGAATTCGATAAAATCGCTACAGAAGAATTCAGGAACTACCCAAATTTACAAGCCGAGGCGATGTATAAAGCCGCTTATAGTTTGCAGCAACTCGGTAAGGACGATGAGGCGACCATTCGTTACGCGAACTTCGTCACGCTGTTCCCGGAAAGCCCATACGCCCCTGCGGCACACTTCGACCAGGGTGCGATTTACGTAAAACAGAAAGACTATCATTCAGCGCGTATCAGTTACGAATCGGCATTGCATGCTACCACTAATAGGTCCCTCCAAGCGGAAATTCAGTCTGCTATCGGGCGCACTTACTTCGATCAAAAAGACCATGAAAACGCTATTGTTGCATATAATGTGCTTCTTGAAAAATATCCAAATAGCGACTTTATCGCAGCGGCGAAACTCGGTATCGCTGACAGTCAATTCCGCATCGAAAGCTGGGACGAGGCTATTAGGGCATACGAACGTATAATTAACGAACATCCAGAGAAAATTGATTTTATTCCGTACTGTTTTTATCGGATTGGTGAGGCGTGCTACAAATACGCTCTCGCGAATTCAGATAATCTTATAGTGTTGGAGAAATTAGAGGCTGCCTTCAAACGGGTGATTAATGAATATGAGAATAGTCAGTATGCCGTTGATGCTTACCACGGTTTAGCACTGGTCTATCGCGATACCAGTAGATGGACGCTCTTGCTGGAAATCGCTGATACAGCAAACAAAAAATATACAACAAGTGATAATGATCGGGTCCTGGAGATACTTGCGAAAATTGCGTTGCTTAGAGATGTTGCTATTAAGAATATAGCGTCGGAAACTGTTAAGTGATATGTTGTCGAGAACCACAACAGTGTTGATGGGGTCCCAACGTGCTCCTCTGGAAAAATTTTGATAAAAAAAGAGAGATATATGGGAAATTTGTGTACCTTGCATGATGAACTTAAGCGCATTGTCGGTGATACCGGAATCCTTGCGGAGGAACAGGGCGCAGCCTACATTTTTGATGGATACACGCCAAAGGCAGTCGTTTTACCAGCATCTGTCCAAGAGATGCAAGATGTCCTCCAATTCGCGGCAAAACAAGGCTTATCGGTTATGCCTGCAGGCGCAGGCACGAAGCTTGGCATTGGAAATCTTCCAGAAAAGGTGGATATAGTACTGGCGACAACGCACCTAAACCGTGTCGTGGAATATGAACCAGCAGATTTGACCGTGACCCTGGAAGCCGGTATCCGCTTGGCAGACCTTCAAACCGAATTGGCGAAACATCGACAGTATCTTGCGATGAATCCACCCTATGCAGACCGATGCACGATCGGTGGAATAGTCGCAACCAATACGAGTGGACCTATCCGTTTACGACATGGGACCGCCCGAAATCAGGTCTTGGGATTGCGGGTCGTTCGCGCAGACGGCACTGTCGTCAAAAGCGGCGGTAGAGTGGTGAAAAATGTCGCAGGCTACGATCTCAACAAACTCTATATCGGTGCATTTGGGACACTCGGTATCATTACCGAAGTAACCCTCAAATTATCACCGATACCTGCCCGACAAGCGATACTGACAGCAAATTTTCAGAACGTTCAGGGCGCAGTTGACACAGGCTTGAGTATTGTGGGTTCACAGACACTGCCGATGTTTGTAAATCTGCTCGTCGATGCTGAAAGCACCCGATTAGGAGTTTCCAAATCCCTAACTCAGGTGGAATTAACCAGACACCATCGTGAAACGAAGTGGAACGATGCCCAGGATTCCATAGTTAAAAAATTAGTGGTTGGGTTCGGCGGCGACCCGGAAACTGTGTCGTGGCAATTGACGCAGGCGCAAGGAATTATGGAACAAAACGCTGCGATAGGTGTGACAGTTATCGAAGACGAATCGCGACAGCACCTTGAGGGGACTATTCAGGAATTCCCCGCAGATGACAGAAATACTGAAATCGTAATCGCCAAATTGAACCTGAAACGCACCGATATTTCAAAGATTGCTTCGCAGATTGCAGATGCCGATTGGGCGTGTGATGTCCAGATGATGGCACTACTCGGGAGTGGTGTGTTGTATCTTGCGATTCCTGTGGCATCCGACACGGATTTTCAAACACTTGCGGATGCCCTGACGCAGCTGCGTCAATCGGTAATGAGGGTGCAGGGGAATCTCATCGTAGAAACCGCGCCCCCTGAACTCAAACAACACATTGATGTTTGGGGTTCTGTTGAAGGTACGCTCCGTTTAATGAAACAGATTAAAGCCAAATTCGATCCGGAGGGTTTGTTGAACCCAGGTCGGTTTGTTTCGAGTATTTAATTTTTGTTGGATTCAGTGGGATAGCATCCTATGCTTTTTTACTTTTCTGGGAGGATTCACGACTGCTCACCCCGAAGACATCGGGCACGTAATAGATTGCCCATTTGATCGAAATGTAGGACACGCTTTGCAAGCCTATATTCCAAAAAGGGGGTATAATATGCAGGAAAAAAGATGGAGAATTCTGTGGATTGATAGCCAGATCGCTGATGTAGACGCATCTGACGCGCAACCTAAGCACCTATATCGTGAAGAACAAACCTATATAACATCTAAACCCTACATCCGTTTTCTGGAATATCAAGGATACGATGTCTCCTTAACAGACACTATTACTGAAGGTATTGCTTTACTACAGGATGAAGAATATCACGCGCTGCTATTGAGTTATGACGAAGTGGCGCGAGAGGAGAATTTACTTCCCCATATTCGGTGTGTAGATGCCCATGTTCCTATTGTTCTTGTAACACACGAGGGCGGACAGGAGGTGCGACAGCAAGCAAGCCTTTACAATGTTGACAGTATTTTTATAACATCAGCAGACAATCAGGAGGAAACTTCGTCTCGTCAGTTAGAGACATCGCTTGCGTTTATACTTGAAAAACAAGCCGCACGGGAAGCATATACACCGCAAGCATACGTTCAAAACTTTAACAGGGCACAAATTTCAAGCGATGCTATACAGGAACACGGTGCTGTCGAAGAGTGGCAGACGTGGATTGATACTTATGTTCGCCTTGTTGGATGGGATTTGCAACTCGATACGCTTCATAACGTCGATGAACTTAAATCTATCCATGAAATAGAGAGACAAGAGGCGAACGCCGCGTTCGCTGACTATATTCAAGCCAACTATCATCATTGGCTTGTGGGTGAAGCATCGCCTACTTTATCTGTAGATGTCGTTTATAAGTATGTCATCCCTGAAATTCAAGCAGGGAAACAGGTAATGTTTGTTGTTATGGATTGTATGCGATTGGACCACTGGCTGAAAATTGAGCCTTTGCTGTACCCGCTCTTTAATATAACAACAGATTATTACTATTCCATTTTGCCAACGGCTACCCGTTATGCCCGAAACGCGATTTTTAGTGGACTGTTTCCGCTTGAATTCGCTGACAGACACCCCGACCTGTATGCAGAACCCGATAAGGCGCACACGAGTATTAACCGCTATGAGAAAGACCTCATGCGTTTGCAACTCGAACGGCACGGTATACCTCTCAAGCCCCCGCTGCATTACTTCAAAATTTTTGATACACGCGGTGAAATTCAATATTTACACTGGCTAAGCGTTACAAACAGGATTAGTTTGACGGCACTTGTTGTGGATTTCCTTGATATGCTGACACATACCCGGCACGAGATGGATTTGCTACAGCAGCTGGTGCCAGATGAGGCAGCGTTTCGGACCCTTGCACAAGTATGGTTTCAGCATTCGCATCTTTATAGAATCTTCAAAATCGCTGCGGAACGGGGGATGACGGTCGTCTTAACGTCTGACCACGGTTCGCTGCTCTGTAAAAATGCAGCGAAAGTTTCAAGCCAAGCTGAACTTACGACGGGACTCCGGTTTAAAGAGGGGAAAAATATCTCGTGTCCACCTGAAGCCGGATGGCTCATAAAGGAGCCGAGCGCGTATCGCTTACCCGGTGAAGAAGCACGGAAAAGTTATGTGCTCGCTAAAGAGGACTACTACTTCGTTTATGAAAGACAATTCGATGTCTATAAAGAAATATTCCAAGGCAGCTTCCAACACGGTGGTGTTTCTCTTGAGGAGATGATTCTACCTTGTGTCGTGCTTGAACCGAGATAATTGAGGAGAATGAACCGATGCCGCAAATCATCAAACTTCGTAAATATTTTTTCTGTGGACTGTTAGTACTTATAACAATAATTTCTCCCGTGCATATACAAGCGCAGTTCACAGATTTCGGATTTGGTGAGAGACCGCCTGCTGAGAAACTCTCAGCGACAGGCTATCTCTCGCTCGACAAGGTACAACCTGGTAGCCAATTCCAAATTGCTGTTGTCGTTGAGATTATTGAGGGGTGGCATGTCAACGCCAACCCAGCGGGTGAAGGACTCATCGCGACCGAGGTCACTTTCCCAGATACGCCACATCTCACTTTCGGTGAAGTCGTATATCCCAAGGGTGGAGTGTTGGCACTCGGTTCAATTGGAGAAGCACCCGTCTATCACGATACCATTGTTATCGGTGTCCAAGCCGATTTGGCTCAAACTGCCCCGCTCGCGCCTATCGTGCTGGATTTGGAACTGCAATATCAGGCGTGTAACGATGAGCAGTGTCTATTACCTGAAACACTCAATTTTAGTGTACCAATTGAAGTTGTTGGTATAGAAGACACCATCCAACGGGTAAATGAGACGGTTTTTGCCAATATCCAATTCGGGGCACCGCCGAGTGATAGTGCAGATGAAGGCAGCCTCGCTCGCGCACTCTCCGGTGGAAAGGTTTGGCTTGCATTCCTACTGGTGTTTGCAGGGGGCATCTTAACCAGTTTGACCCCTTGTGTTTATCCTCTCATACCGATCACTGTCTCCGTCTTCGGTGCCAATGAGTCCGCTGGTTTGTTTAAATCTTTTCTACTTTCTATTGTGTATGTTCTTGGAATCGTTGTGACCTATTCGATTTTAGGTGTGGCGGTTGCATCGACTGGGGCAGTCTTCGGTCAAATAATGGCGAACCCGTGGGTCGTCGGTTTCATCAGCCTAATTCTTGTTACACTCGGGCTATCTATGTTCGGGGTCTTTGAAATTCGGTTGCCGTATGCAGTGCAGAACCGTCTTAACACCGTTGGCGGCGCTGGGTTCGCAGGCGCCTTCGCTATGGGCACAGTCGCCGGGGTGATCGCCGCACCTTGCACGGGACCAGCGTTAGCAGTCGTGCTAACGTATATCGCAACGACGGGGAGTCTCTTCCTCGGATTCTGGCTCATGTTCACTTATGCGCTCGGAATGGGACTCCTCTTTATCGGTATTGGTACATTTTCTGGGTTGCTCTCCGCACTACCGCGGTCAGGCGGCTGGATGTATGTTCTGGAAAATGTCTTCGGCATCGCGATTATCACGATGGCACTCTACTTTCTCAAAGATGTGTTTCCACCGTTGCAGGACTTCCTCCAGAACTCGCTTCCATTTTTCGCGATTGCCGGCGGTTTAGTGCTCATCGGTGTGTGGCTCGGCAAATTGACACAACGTTTCAGCGGTATCTCTCGACAGATGCAACTCCGAAAGGCGTGTGGGCTTTTGTTGGCGGTACTGGGTGCTTATATGGTTGTCGGTGGTATTCAACAGCCTGCCGGACCCCACTTAGACTGGGTCTACGACGAAACCGAAGGACTTGAGATCGCTAAACGGGAAGACAAACTCGTCATGCTCGACTTTTATGCCTCTTGGTGTGCTGCGTGTAAGGAACTTGACCATAAGACCTATGCTGATCCTGCTGTCGCTGCGAAACTTGATGATTATGTGAATATCAAACTCGATTTCACCCGCAGCTCGGAAACGACTGAGGCATTAACCGAGAAGTATCATATCCCTGGATTGCCGGTCGTCATCTTCATGGAGGCTGATGGTACTGTTCTCAAACGGTTCACGGGGTTTGTTGATGCGGAGCGGATGCTTGCCATTCTTGACGAAATTGAAAACCGACCGCAGTAGTACTTGAGATAAAGGAGTGAAAATGCCGTTTAATGCAAAAACCTTGATTTCCTTACGCAGTTGGCTTTTTTATGCCGAAGTGCTGGCAGTAATTGTCTTTGTCGTGCTTGCGTTTTTCTATATTCAACGCGGCACTGCAGAATCTGAATCGCCACCGCTGTCGCAAGTGGGTACCTTCATTGAAAAGGCGGATGCCCTTTTTAAGAAACAGGATCTCGCCGATGCAGCGCTCTACTATTGGCAGGCATTACGAGCATTGGAAACAGATACCAACGTCCAGCAGATATCTATAAACGGCACCTCGCAGACGAATGCGGAATTGCGTTTGCACGCCAATCTCCGTATTGCGGAAATCTATTCACAGAGCAATTGGTTGAAGGATGCAAAGGCACGTTTGGAATATGCAGCGCGCATTCAACCTGAACATGCAGGAGTCCGTCTCCTACGCGGCAAACTGTTTCGTGATGAAGGGTTACTTGAGGAAGCCACCGAAGAATTCCTCGCAGTCCTCAAGAATACGCCGGACAACGCCGAAGCACACTATCTCCTCGGAGTTCTCTATCAGGGAAGCAAACAGTTCAAACAGGCATCTGAGCACTATACAAAAGCGATTGAAAACGATCCAACGTTCTTAAACATCGCTTCTGAAAAAGCACCTATTGGTATTCTCGCTCGCCTTCAGTTGTCGAGGACATATACCAAGATGCTGCAGGAGTATCGTTTCCTTGATAGAGAATTCACTGAAGAGGATTTGGCTGAGGTTACTCGGCTGGAATCAGAAGCGATCCTCGTCTTGGAACAGGC
Source organism: uncultured bacterium (assembly GCA_964523645.1). Lineage (GTDB taxonomy): Bacteria > Poribacteria > WGA-4E > WGA-4E > WGA-3G > WGA-3G. The sequence goes on from CAZGAW010000098.1 coordinate 15,848, forward strand.
GCATGAACAGATGCCTGAAATGAACGAGGTGATTGATGATCTCGTGCGACTCTTGTTTGTACGGGCCTCCGCACTTGAGCGAGAGGATATTGAGACGCGTCAATATGTGGATGCGCTACAAGTCTATGAACGGATTGTCGAGCTGGATCCGCAGGAGGTTCGCGCCTGGGAACGGATGGGTGAAATTTATGCAAGTTTCCTGGGTGATAAGGCGGCTGCGCTCGGAATATACCGGAAAATATATGAGATTGAACCGCACCCAACCGTCTTAGCGAATATCAAATCGCTTGAAGAGGACATCGCCGCTGAAACAGAAAGCCGATGAGAGGATTTGAACCTCCGACCTACTGATTACGAATCAGTTGCTCTTCCACTGAGCTACACCGGCTTAGCAAGTTTTACGATTGGAAAGAAAGTGCCGAGAGGCAGAATCGAACTGCCGACACAAGGATTTTCAGTCCTCTGCTCTACCGACTGAGCTATCTCGGCATCAGGTATATAATAATACCATTAAACGGAAGGGTTGTCAAGTTTTTTTCTAAAAAAATTGTTGTGTCAATACACCTCCGAAAAGGGCGCAAAATAGGCCCCCTATCCGTATGCTGTAGGGTGATGTTTTCAGGCTTCGCAGCTACAAAATTCGGATTTAGGCTTCCAAGCGCATCGGCATCACAAGGCAGATGTGGTTCTCCTCACCGATCGGTTTAAAGATGATAGGTTCCACTTCACTTTGAAATTCGATTGCGATTGATTCCGTTTCGATGTGTCCGAGCGTCCCTATCAATAGGCGTGCATCGATCCCCATCCGTATGTGTCCGGTGCCAACTTCCACAGGAACTGGCTCGTATGCTTCCCCTAATTCCGGGGTCTTCGCCGAAATTTCGACCTGCTCAGTATTGATTTCCAAAGCAATCGCATAGTTCTTCGGATTCGATAGCAACGCGACGCGCCGTGCCGCATGCAGCATCTGTTCTTTAGAGACGACCGCTCTGCCTTCCGTAGATTCAGGGATGATTTTCTGGTATGGCGGATAATCACCTTCTACAAGCCGTGTCGTTAAAGTGGCGTTCTCATCAGCAAAGAGAATCTGATTCTCAAAAACTGAGACCTTTATTTCATCAGATGCTACGAAAGTACGGGCGATCTCTTTAACAGCTTTGAGTGGGACGATGAATCCTTTTACGGGCTCCGACGAGGCGATCGGTTCACAATGTGCAAGTGCGAGCCATCGCATATCAGTTGCGACAACTTCCATTCTGTCAGGTAGGAAAGTAAAATAAAGTCCGTTTAGGAAATAGCGAACATCCTCTGTCGCAGCGGCGAATTCGGTTTTGTGGAGCATATTACGTAGCGTTTCGCCATTAATCGTCAATGAATCTCCATCAACAGAGGGCAATTGTGGGAATTCTTCGTCAGGAAGCCCAATGATTTTATAAACGCCGTCTCCACATGTAATTTCGACCCGATCATTTGCTGTTGTTGCGAGATGTATCGTTTTATTTTCAGGCAGTTCCTTGATGATGTCCGCCAATTTTTTGGCGGCGACAGTGATTGCTCCGTCTTCTTGAATGATACCTTCTACTTTGATTTTAATCCCGACTTCCAAATCCGTGGCAATACATTCAATTTTCCCGTCAGCGGCTTGAATAAGGACGTTTGAAAGAATCGGTAGCGTAGTACGCCCGCTCGCTACACCTTGTAGCACTTGAAGGGCTTGCAAGAGATCATCTTTTTCAAAAGTTAATTCCATTTCCTGTTCTCCTTGTAAGTATTTTTACAATTTTACCAGAAAAGGCACCTTAAAGTCAAATGCTTTTTTAACCTATGTTAAGTGGTTTTGGGAGGAGTAATAATTTAGGAATCTGTTCCAAACAAAGCAAAGCTACCCCCGCTGCTGGCGAGGTTTCTAACCTCGCCACATTACATTAATGACGCGGTTTGGAAGCAAAAAGGGTGCATTATCTAAAAAAATTGTGAAAAATGAAAGGGGATGCGATCACTCCTGCCAAATGCCGATTTCTTGATAGAAACGGATAGCCCCCGGATGGAAAGGCGTGCCTGTATCTTTGACGACGTTTTTCGGATTAATCGCTTTGCCAGCACCGTGTCGTTTAACCACTTCCGCGCGGTGTGTGTACAAGGTCTTCGTAAATTCGTAGACGATATTTTCATCTACGTTCTCAGCGGTGATGAGGTGCATCGCGCCCACGTTCATGCTCGGGAAGGGTTCCGTCTGCCCTTTATAAGTATTAGGTGGGATGGTTACGGCATTAAAAAAGGGGTAGCCTTCAAAGAGAGCCTGCTTCGCGGCTTCCTCGAACGGAATGAAGAAGATGTCTTGAGAGGTACTGGCTTGCGTGGCAGCAGGGGTTGGGATCGCACCGCCGACGAATGCAGCAGCAGCAGAACCGTCCGCTAATAAATCTACTGCCCCGATGTAAGTGCTATTAAGCGGCGTGAAGTCGTCGTAGGTGATACCGTGCGCTGCGAGTATCGGTTTGAGGAAGTACTCGAAACCCGCACCCGCCGGTCCAACGACAATCCGTTTACCAGCAAAGTCTTTAATTCCACGAATACCAGAAGACTTCGGTGTAAGAAACAGACCAACATTAGGCGCAAGCGTCATCACGGAACGGATGGTATGTTCAATTTCCCACGCGCCTTCGCCGCGCACCGCAAAATAGGAGATTGCGGCGTTAGCGAGCGCGAACTCCAGTTCTCCACTCACGATACGACGGATGTTTTCCTGTGTGCCTTTCGTGGCTTCGGCGGTCACTTCCCAGTTCGCATTGGCGACGTTACCATCAACAACTTCGGCAATTGCGGAACCCACGACAAAGAACGCACCACCCGCAGGAGCCGTCCCGATACTGATAAAGCTGCGTTTTGTGGAGTCGTCGTTCACTAACTGGGCAGGTGTATCGCCCTTCTCGGTTTGCGCCGATTGCTGTTTTGCAGTGTTATCACATCCAACGGTGAGTATGATAACGCAGATAATCGATAGATAGAACAGGATTGATTTCATGAGGATCTCCTATAGGTTATGTTGACGTGTGTGCTGACAAACTGAGCGGTACTTCAGGTGGAAATGGGCACATTTCTGACATCGCTGGAAAGATATGCGTTACATCTTTTCTAAACACATCTCCACTCAAAATATCGACGATGCCGCCTTGATGCTCTGGATATTCTGATAGAAACCGCGCGAAACTGAATTCCTTTGTGTAAAAAGCGTAGACGAGTTTCCGAAATGCCTCCATCCCTTTTACGAACGTAGGTCCGAAACTCCCAAGTTGTGTTTCAGAGAAATCATTTATTTCAAAGGCTTCGATGGTTACATCCGCTGCCATCTCACCGGATTTGAGTGCCAGAAACAGCCCAGTCGAGTAGACGGGGTCCAAAAATCCGAATGCATCGCCTACGAGTATCCAGTTATTGCCTGCGATACGGCTGGCACGGTAGGAAAAGTCTTTCGTGGTTTGGATGGGGAAAAGCTGCTTCGCGCCTGCAAGCCGTCGTTTCAACGGTGCGCACTTCTCAAGTTCTTCGGTGAAGATTTTCTCGGCGTTGAGCTTACCGTCGGTATCTCTTCGGTGCTGAAGTAGATAATCCAACTCGCCGACAACCCCGATGCTCGTGCGGTCATAAGGGAGTGGAATCGACCAGAACCAAGAATCCTTCTCTTCGGTGTGTAGAATGAGCGTCGCGCCCTCGTCGATACCTTCGTCTCTGTGTCCACCTTCATAGTGTGTGAAGAGCGATGCCATTTTGAGGTTCGGTTCTGTCGTGTTCAGGTTTAGCTGCCTGCCGATAAGCGATCGCTGTCCGGTCGAATCCACAATAACGGTTGCGTGAAGTGTCTCACGCGTACCATCTGTATTTTGTGTGACAACACCGGTTGCTGTGTCACCTTCAAAAAGGACTTCTCGCACGCTGGCACCCCGACAAATCTCTACACCCTTCTCTTTTGCGTTGTCCAGAAGCATCTCGTCAAACTCACTCCGTAGCACCTGCCATGTGACGGCACTTTCATGCGGAGTGGTTTGAAAGAAATAGAACGGATTGGAGGCTTTACCGGTACGGGAATAGAACTGGACGCTGTATTTCTGTGGAAAATGGCTTGCCCGCAGCTTTTCGAGCATACCGAGTCGTTTGAAAGTCCAGTAGGTCGCTGGAATCAGCGATTCACCGATTTTGAATGTCGGTTCGGCTTCCCGTTCAAGGAGCAGGACGCGATGTCCCTGTTCTGCCACAAGCGTCGCAACGGTACTCCCAGCGGGTCCACCTCCGATAACAATAAGGTGATAATTTTGATGCTTTTGCATATGAACTCATAGCGAGTAGGTGCTAAGAATGGTTGAAAGTTATACGAAAGTTAA
>CAZGAW010000099.1:0-20147 GCA_964523645.1 uncultured bacterium
CCTTTTTGCGTTGCTACTGACGATGGCGAGAAAGTTCATAAACACCTTGACGCTGCTCTGAGAGCGAATCAAGAGGTCGTCCTCTCATTTCATAACGTTACGGCACTAACAACGGCTTTTCTCACTGCTGCGATCGGTGAATTGTATGGAACATTCAATGAAGAAAAAATCTGTTCTCTATTGAAGATAGAAGATGCCGAACCAGACGATCTTAGGTTGTTGAAGAGTGCTGTTAACAATGCCAAGCTATACTTCAGGGACCCAGAGAGGTTCAACCAAGCGATACGAGAAGTCATGGGCGATGATAACGATGAAGTATAAAACAGCTGAATTCTCGCTACGATTTTCATGAGGTGTCAGTATGAGTCTGACAGTCCGACTAAAAAACATCGGAATCTTAAAGCAAGCAGAATTTTCGCTGGGGGACTTGACGCTCATTTGCGGTGAAAATAATACCGGTAAAACTTATGCTGCTTGTGCCTTGTTCGGTTTCTTGAAGTCTTGGCGTCAATTTATTCGTTTCCCAATCAGCAAGGCACAGATCCAACGGGCACTTACAGAACCGGTTAAGATTGACTTGGCACAAGCAACCGACAATATGCTGACAGAAGCATGCAAGAAATATACTGAACAATTGGATAAAATTTTTGCAGCACCTGAAGGCACATTTCAGGATAGCGAATTTCACCTCGTGACAGATGAGATTGACATACGAAACAAAAAATTCAACAGTGTCCTCTCAAGCCTTGAAAACCCGGCTTTTATATTTTCAAAGGTCAAGGGGAGCGAAGAAACGATACTTACTTCGCGGCTGGGAACAGAAGGAGAAAGAGAAATTGATACCGATAGTGTAAAAAGTGCTATTGATTTTATTATTATTAACGATATTTTCTCTGATTCTTTACCCAAGCCATTTATTTTCTCAGCTGAGCGTACCGGGGTCTCAATTTTTCGGAAGGAACTCAACTTTGCTCGGAGCCGACTGCTTAAAGAAATGGAACGAGCGGATTCACAGATTGATTTACGGGAATTACTATCCAAAGCGTATCAAAGTTACCCATCTCCTATAGAAGCCGATGTTGATTTTATGGGTCAACTTCAAGATGTTGCTAAAAGCAAAAGTTTCATTGCCAAAGAACATCCTGAAATCTTAGAAGACTTTGCAGATATTGTCGGAGGCGAATATACTGTTACACAAAATGACCAACTCTACTATGTTCCCAAAGACACACGGCTCAAATTGACGATGGTGGAAAGCTCAAGTACTGCACGCTCCCTCTTAGACCTCAGTTTTTATTTATCGCACGTCGCCCAAAAAGGCGATCTGCTGATGATAGACGAACCCGAATTAAGCCTGCATCCAGAAAACCAACGCCGCATCGCCAGGCTCTTTGCACGACTTGCGAATATAGGCGTTAAAGTCTTCATCACTACCCACAGCGATTACATCGTCAAGGAACTGAATACGCTCATTATGCTCAACCACGACAAGCCTCACCTCAAAAGAGTTGCGGAAGAAAATGGCTATCAGGACAGTGAGTTGATTAACGCAAATCAAGTCAAAGTATACGTGGCGGAAAAAGCCTTGCTACCGTTAGAGGAAGGACAGAAGAGACGGAAAAGAGGACATACACTCATACCGGCTAAGATTCATCCCGAGTTCGGTATTGGGGTCTCCAGTTTCGACAAAACGATTGATGACATGAACAGGATCCAGGACGATATTGTGTGGGGGGAAGAGTAAGCCTCGTGAATGACATACAGATATTACGGGAAATGCTCGCTGACCGCGTCCAGGTTGGGTTACAGCAAGGACCCGGTAGACTTTCTGTTGAATTAATTGACTTGCAAGCCGACACAACCGTAGAAATAAAGGGGCTACCCCATGACTCTATTGTTATCAGATCGGAAGATTTTGAGAATCCTCTGACTATTTTTAATGGAACACAAGGTGAACGCAAGCGGGCTGACTTCGTGATTGTAGTCAATGATGAGAATGAACGAAAATGGGTTATTTGCCTTGAAACCAAAGGCGGGAATAAATCAAGAACAGAAGTTGTAGCACAATTAAAAGGGGCATACTGCTTTATCAGTTACTGCAAATGTATAGGAAAATCGTTTTGGGAATCGGAAGAATTCCTTGATGGCTATGAGTACCGGTTTGTAAGCGTCGCTCGTCTTAACGATCCCAGAAAGCGAAGAACAGAACGCTTTCATCATACAGAGAAGTTGCATGATCGTCCTGAAGTTTATCTAAAAATTTCACGAATGTTTTCGATTCATTTCAGTAAATTAATTGATCCACAGTCCTGAAGAGTAATACATCCTTCCTATGAAAGCACAGGAGCAGAAGCAATGGCACACACAAACGAAGCAGCAATTGATATGGACTGGTATCCGCTCTCTGAGGAAGATATCCGCCAATTTGATGATCAAGGCTATCTCATCGTGCGGAATGTGCTGGACTCGGATACGATTGATAAACTGATTGAGGCAAGCGATCGGCTGATGGCGAGTGATCGACGCGAGAATCGCCAACACAACTCCAACAACCGATACGACAGCTTCCGAAATAGTATCTCCATTGATGATGCCTTCATTCCGCTCATCGCGCAGCAGACGATTCTTCCTGTTGTGGTGCAGCTGCTGGGTGCAGACTTGCAACTCATGACTTCGCACCTGATATACAAACACCCGGATCCGCCGGGAACACCCGATACCGCACGCCTACCGGGTTGGCACCGCGATTACGCCATAGCAACAAAAACACATGGTAACAAGTTACCACGCATTTTGCTAAAATGTGCCTACTACTTCACCGATCTGAGTGAACCCAACTCCGGTGCAACGCTCGTCGCCCCGGGTAGCAATCAACTTCTCGAACGGGTCCGCATTCCAGAAGGACAGGTCGATCCAGAAGGCGCGCTTGAACCGAGTTTACAACCCGGCGATTGTCTGCTGTTTGAAAACCGTATTTTTCATGCGGGTGCCGCGAATTTAACCGATCGAACCCGCAAAGCTGTGATGTTCGGTTACGGGTACCGTTGGGTGATGCCGATGGACTATCGGACACAGGAACAGGCGTTATTGGATAAGTTGTCCCCACTCGAACAGTATCTGGTCGGTGAACCTTTCAAGAAAACGAAGGAATATCATCCGGGTGGCGGTGAAAGTCCGCTTGCGTCATGGTGTGAGCAGCACGGTACTCCAGCAGTGAGACCGGTTGATTAGTTCTACTTACGTCAATGTAATAACGTCCTTTTTAACAATCTCTTTCGTATCGTAGTGTCCCGCTTGAGAGATAAGTTCCAACGTTTCCGGCGAGAGCCGTCCCCTAACCTCTGCAGACACGCGACTCTCACCACGGTGTTGCGGTCTGTAGCGTAAGGTGAGGATGCAACGGTACCGATCCTTCGGTTTCCAAGGCAGCGCGCCGTGGGTCAAAAGCTCAGAGATAATCACGAAATCCCCTGCCTTTGGCGTGACGTTAACGACACCTTCTGGAATATCATCGGTATCTTCAATTTTTCCGTTGTTATAGAGGTGTTCAGGACGATCGAAAAGGGTCTTATGTGTGCCGGGAACAACCAACAACCCGCCATCTCCCGGATGCACATCGTACAGGTAGGGGAAAACCACAAAATCATCGCAAAAGATGCGACCGTTTCGGACTTCATAACGGTTGCAGTGCCATCCGAAATCCTCTCGTGCACAATGCAAGCGGAGTCCCTCCGCCGATTCCGATGCACCTGCCCGATCCGCAATCATCGTCCCGCGAAACAGTTGGGGTTTGTTATTGGTTAGCTCTTTAATGATGGGCCAGGTCGATCGGTGCATCGTGAGTGCTTCTAAAGGTTTCGCGAAGGCAAAGCCGTTTGGGAGGTTTTTTTCGCTGGAGTCAAATCCCGGTGGGAGTTCTTCCGTAGGTGTGTTGATATATTCATTTGCCGCCTCTTGCGCTGCCTTCAACTCCTCGTCACTCATAACGTTCTTCAGATGGAGATAGCCAGTGACATCGAAGAGATAACGTTGTTCAGGTGTCATCATCGTATTTTTTCTCCTTTAGGACTTACACGACTCAACGTAGCGTAATTCAGAACTTTTGTAGGAAGGATCTCCGAATCCCGACCTATTCCATACAACCGACGGAAATTGAGAGTTGGATAATCCTGAATTAAATGCAGGTTGGATTGAGGACCAAGTGAAACCCAACACAAATCTATACCGATGCCTCCCACACGGGATAATCGTTCTCCTGTAGCTGCTTAAAAAGCTTGTCAAAGGCTTCGCTACCGTCATCCTCCCATTCATCTAGACGCACACTTGGGGCATAAGATTCGTCCACACCTTGTTTCATGAGGCGTTCGGCTTGCTGCAAGTTTCGATAGTAGTGCTTTATGCCACCGGGTAGCGTGACAACAGAGATGTGTCGTTCCCATTTCGGTTCAGGCGTTTGGGAGTACCGTTTCACTGCATCTTCATCTAACGTGACACCTAAACCCGCACTTTCTGGCACCTGCATAAATCCGCGCTGGACTCTGTGGGGTGTAACGATTAAATCGTCTTCATAGGCGTGACTCGCAGTGACACCCGGCAGCGTGGCTGTTGGCATTACGGCTCCCAGATGACACGCAAATGCTGCTGTGATACCAGTGCCAACATATTGTAACAGAATCGGTGTATTCGCGGCAGCAAAAGCCCACCCTGATACCAAAGCACTTTTGACAGGTTCGTGGCTACAAAGCGCGCCATCAAAATCGCCTGCCCGAAGTCCAATCCATGGACCCGAGGGTTGACGCGATGCACCTTCGCGGATAACACCGACACCGTGCAAATAGAACGGAATCCGAATCTCTTGATGCAACCGCCGCCAGCCCTCTACATCATAAGCGAAGATCGGTTCTTCGAGACCTTTGACAACCGGAAAATTCTCCAGTTCCCGTAGGATCGGGAGTGCCTTCTCAACATTAATCAGTGATCCGTTGAAATCATACTCCACACGAAAGTCGGGAGGCGCGACCTCCTGAATTGCGTTCGACTGCTCAATGACATCGTAGAAGGCGCGTGCTTTACACTTCAGACCGCGGTACCCACGTTCAGCGGCGACCTGAACTTCAGCAGCGGTATCTTCAGGCGACATACACGGCATCCACCACCCCATGGCAACCCACTGTCGAACCTGTTGCCCCATCAGTTTCCACGCTGGCAAGTCGAGGTGTTTCCCCATCAGGTCGTAGCACGCCATGTCGAGATTAAAACGTCCCTCTCCCATAACGTGATCGAACGGGTTTGTACCGAGATAGGCGTCCAACACATCCTGATCAAACGGCGGTCCTGGGTTTTCTCCGAGACCGACAAGACCGGTATCGGTATGAAACTTATAGACCGTGACCAATTCCGTCATCGCAAAATGGTAATATCTCTTACGAATCCGTTCTTCATACGGCACACGCAATGGAATCGCTTCAATCTCGGTAATTTTCATTTTTTTAACGATGGCTCCTGATCTGCTGCATCCGTTTGCTTCGCAGTGAGAATGCAGGTTTCCTTCTAATTTGTAAGGTAATTTGTAAGGGATTAGGGATCCGTCCATTTTTATTTTACTTCTTTTTCGGGAACTGTCGTAGAAAAAATTAGGCACGGAACCCGCGGATTGCCTATCTCCTTAAATCTTCAGTTATCGCCTTCTGTCTTGGTTATTTTTATTGTTTCTTCGTGTTCCAAAGTATTCTACCAAAACACATGAAAAGTGTCAAATCTAAGGCTCTGAAATTGTTTAACGTCTTCCCAACGCGATGAATTTTTCTACTCACACGCATGTTCTATAAACATTCCTTTCGGCGCAGCGAAGCACTATATCTATCTAATGCTCAGTGTTTCTAACATTCCTCTCTAAGCACAACATCCAGTAAAAGAAAAAAGATTTGCGTTTTAACTCCATGTAAGGTACACTATGTTTTAATTAACCCAAGTTCCTACTCCATTCAGTAAGATTATATCCTATCACAATCTTGGTTTAGGGGGTGGCCCTAATTTCCGATGGCAGTACAATCAGTTCTGTACCATCCTTTGCCTTAAGACGCGCATTTGGTATAAAGAAATCCGATATACCTGCTGCAAGACAGCGCGTCTATAGAGGTATAAACCAATTTCAGAAACGTCAGAGAAGTAAGTTGGGGAAAGTGTAAGTGAAACTCAACAAACCAACTACCAATAATCAACATCTTGCGCAGAAATGATATAAGGGGTATTTCTCATGACAGAAACGCTTGAAACATTAGCAAAGAGATTAACACAGTTAGAAAAGGCGGTTGCAGAGATGACCCTTCAACTCTCCCGGCTCGTTGATGCATCGACACCTGCAGATCCAAAGGATCACAAAACAGCGTATGAACAGCGAACTTTTCGCATCACGGATAAGCAGCATGAGGCACAAGTTATTCAGAAAATGCGTGAACATCTCGGAATTGCCGATATAGAACTCATGCCGCTTAAAGAACTTCGTAAGAGTATGGCACGCCACGGCATCCGTGCGGAAGATAACGAATTTAGCCGCGCAATTATTGAAGAACGTGAGAAATAAGACATAAATCGGTGGAAATAGGGAGGATTGACTGATACCTTATTTTCCACCGGAGGCGTAAAAATCATGGCATTTAGTGATTTCAAAAGGGTCTCTGAAGTCCAAGAAAAATTTAGAATCAAATACACAACAAATGACTTTTTTAAAATTGAGGCGGCGAACCCTTCGGAGCACTTTTTGCAAGAATTCACATTTACTATGGAAAACGTCAACGTTTTCTCGTCTGAGGCATCACGCTGTGAAGCGATTATCTTTCCTATTTTAAAGGAGGCTTACAAAGCGTATGCTAATACTTACGCACTCTGGATAAGGGAACCCATTACCTATGATGAGACCCTGAATGGCACACCAGATTACCTCGTCGCTACAAAATCCGAATTAGGAATGACCGTTGTTGGAACACCCTTGATAATTGCTGTTGAAGCCAAGAAAAATGATTTTGAGCAAGGTTGGGGGCAATGCTTGGCGGAGTTAGTCGCTGCGCAAAAAATCAACGCGGATACCGATATCCCGGTCTACGGTATTGTCAGCGATGGTGAACGATGGCAATTTGGAAAACTTATTAACGACACCTTCACTCAAAATAGAACGAATTTTAGCATAGATAATTTGCCAACCCTTTTTGGAGCGATTAATGCTGTCTTCAAAGCAGCAAGTCAGACAGAACCAGCGCGGAACACACATTGAAAAGTTGATACAGCTGCTATAGCAGGTGGAACAACCGATTTGACACTGGCTTGCCTCAATGAATTTTGACAATTACTAAGGAAATCCCAAATGCAATCGTTCAAGATTATCGTTGAAAAACACAAGGAAGGTTATGTTGCCTATCCACTCGGTTTGAAAGGTGTTGTTGTGGGAGAAGGGGATACCTACGAGGACGCTGTCGCTGATGCAATCTCTGCAATTGAATTCCACATTGAAACATTTGGGACCGAAGCACTTGAAACTGAAGAACCTATTTTAGATGCTTTCATAACGGAAGCAGGGATTACTGTCTGATGCCTCGGTTTCCGGTTGATGTGCCAAAAACTAAAGCAATTAGAACGTTGGAAAGGTTAGGCTTCCGTGTTGTTCGTGAAGGGAATCATATTTCGATGGTACGGAAAAATCCAGACGGGAGCCAAACTCCGTTGACTATGCCGAATCATCGTCGTATCATAAGGAGTAACTTTACGCCGAATCTGCACTCAGTCTGGGATCTCCAGAGCCGATTTTCTGGAGGCTTACGAACAAACGTAAACTTCACGGCACCAACTGCACCTTAATCGAGTCTGATCCCTTCTGCACCATCTCAAAACCTGTGAGATAGTCCGTCAACGGGAGTTGATGCGTCACAATATGTTCGACCTCAATTAAACCGCGGTGGATATAATCAATCGCCAACGGATACGCATAGGGTCCCAAGTGCGAGCCGTGGATATTCAACTCTTTCGTGTCGCCGATGATCGTCCAATCGACAGTCACAGGTTCCCGCATCACGCTGAATTCGACGAAAGTGCCTGCCTTCCGAATCATGTGCAATCCCTGTTCAACCGCTTTCGGATGTCCTGTCGCTTCGATATAGACATCACATCCGTAGCCTTCTGTCAAATCCAACACCGCTTGAACAGCATCCGTTTCCGACGGATTAATCCCGATGTCTGCGCCCAGCTTTTTGGCAACCTCTAACCGTTTCGGCAGCAGATCAATAGCGATAAGCACCCCCGGATTTTTCAACTTCGCCGCGCCGATCATGCCGAGACCGAGTGTCCCTGCGCCTGCCACCACGACGACATCACCAAACTCAATATTACCGCGTTGGACCGCATGAATCGAACAGGCGAGCGGTTCAATCACCGCTGCATTTGCTGTCGGAATCTCGGAAGGTACCTTGTAGACAAGCGAACGTGCCGGGAACTTCATGTAATCCGCCATGCCACCGTTGACGACCGGTTGAAACCCGTAGATGTTATGGACTTGACAGAGCCAATACTTTCCCGTTCGGCAATACCGACACTCCCAACACGGCACAATCTGTTCGGCGATGGCACGGTCCCCGATTTCGAGTTTGTATTTCTCGGCTGCCCCCCGACCGAGTTCCACGACCTCACCGATGAATTCGTGTCCAGCAATAACGGGTGCTTCTACATAGGGTTTGCGATGTTCATCGCCCCAGAAGAGGGGCGCGCCTGTATAGCACTTGATGTCGCTCGCACAGACACCGCACGCCTCTACCTTAATAACGACTTCACCTGGACCCGCTTCTGGCATCGGGACCTCTTCAAGGCGATAGTCCCACGGTTCGCGACACATAATCGCGCGCATCGTTTTCGACATTTTTTAACTATGGACCTCGCTACGATTGACCCGTTGGACAATCGTCGTTATGATGATTAGGTATGTATTTGTTTGTAATTGTTGGCTGTCGGCGTGCAGTGGTTAGGTGTGACTTACTGCCATAAGTTCCGCTTACTGACTGCTGATGGTTGATGGTTTCCGACGGCTATTGGTGCAAGATATGGTAGGCAGCAATACCTAACGAGACATGAACGTTCAACGATGCCCCTGCCCCATACATCGGAAGATAAACTACCATGTCACAGGCAGTAAGCGTTCGTTTCGTTACCCCGTGATCTTCATGCCCTACGATGAGGCAGATTTTGTCTGGATAGTCTACCTCATCGTAACGGATGGACTGCCCCGTAATCTCTAACGCACAACTCGTGTAACCCTCTGTTTTGAGCGATGTAATTGCATCCGCGGCCTGCTCTGTGTATCGCCACTTTACCCGCCGGTGCTTCCCGCGTGCCACTTTACGCACTAATGGGTGGGGCGGTTGTGCACTGATACCCGTCAAGATTAGTTCTTTTACACCGCAAGCGTCCGCTATCCGAAACGCAGAACCGACATTCACCGGATCCTGGACATCTTGTAGGATGAAAACCAGTTCTCTTTCAGGCGGTTTCACCTGCTTCAAAAAGTCTTTAAGCGGTTTACCGCGTAGTTGTTTCATATCCGATGAAAAAGTCGGGGTTACAAACCCCTCCTACAAGGGTTAGATTATGCGGCTTTGCGTTGTATCAAACGTCGTCTTGCACTCGCACGGGCAAGCCCGACATCCAACGTGATATGGTGGTAATCGCTAATACCGAGGTTGATCGCATGTGCCGTTTCGAGGTTGAAACCCCACTCGATCCATTCCGGCATATCTGACTCTGGGATATCACCCGCGACGATAACCTTCATGATACTAATACCCTTACCCAGCGAATAAGCACGTTCGATGTATTCCAGATGCCGGTCAAAGGGACCGCCTTCTAACATCTTACCCTCTTTGTTCGCCGTTGTGAGGATAACATCGAGTTCGGGGTGGTCAATCACTGCGTCCATCACAGGACCTGTATAGATATGCGTAGAACAACCGATGACTCGGATTTTACCAGCCGCTTTTGCTTCTCGGAATGCGTCAAGTGCGCCCTCTCGCGACACTAAATCTTCGGGTGAAGATATACCGTGCAGTAATAGAACATCTAAGTAATCCGTCTGCATTTCCTGAAGAGAACGTGTGATGCTTGCGTTGGCGCCTTCATAATCTTTCGCACCGGTTTTGGTTTGGATAACAACTTCGTCTCGGGAAATTTGACGTACTGCCTCCCCGAGGTGAGGTTGACTGCCGTAACCTTCGGCGGTATCCCAAAACGTAATCCCTTCGTTAAGAGCCTTTAACATCAGTTTGCCGCCAGCTTCGTAGCTCTCGCAGGTGTTGTTGAGATGTCCTGCACCGAAGCAGAGGCGTGAGATTTCTAAACCCGTTTTTCCGTATGCTAAATATTCCATTGTGTCCTCCACGTCCAATTGCTATTCCCTTCAGCAGACATTTCGGCGTTCCGAAACTTGCGCTGAAGAAATCCGACGATGACTCTATAAACTGGTTCAGATGCCCTTGAATATACTTTAACCGAATTTTACCAAAGAATGCAACCCTTTTTTCTTGGTAACAAATCAGTTTTCGGGTATTATAAAAAAATATCAAAACCTTTAGGTCGCTTCACCGTCGGAAACCTTTAGTGTTTATAGGGAAAAATTGGTTGGAAGGTTGCATGCCGGACACCCATTTTTCTTTTATTTTATCCAAGCACCTTTCAATCCTCCGCTCCCCGCTGAATGCCGACGGCTGACGGCTGACCGCGATAAAAAAATATGAAATTTAGTGGACAGACACTTTTCAATAATACGCCTACTGAAATAGATTTCGCCGGCAGTCGCGTTCAGACAGTTCGCGAAGTAGATGCTGTCAACAGCAACGTATGGATTGCCCCTGCGTTGGTGGATATTCAGGTAAACGGTTTTGCAGGGTTCGATCTCAACGTCGCTACTGTTACCCCGGAAGATGTATCTGCGATGGTCGGTGCCCTCTGGCGAGTCGGCACCGGCTTTCTGTGTCCGACAGTCGTGACCGGTTCTTTCGACGGAATTAGCAACTCCCTCCGTGCTATCGTTGAAGCGTGTAAAATGGATTCACTTGTTGCTCACTCGGTGCTTGGGATTCATCTCGAGGGACCCTACATCTCTGCTGAAGATGGACCGCGAGGGGCACACCCATTGGAACATGTTAGAGAACCCGATTGGGATGAATTCCAACGATGGCAGGACATCGCTGAAGGACAAATCTCCATGGTAACCCTCGCGCCTGAGAAAAACCGAGCTATCCCGTTTATTGAGAAACTGGTCGCGAACGGGATTGTCGTCGCATTGGGACATACGGATGCTTCGGCGGACGATATCCAAGCGGCAATTGACGCGGGTGCGAGACTTTCCACACATCTCGGCAATGGCGCGCACGCCTTAATACGACGGCACCCGAATTATATTTGGGAGCAACTCGGTGCCGATGAACTCTGGGCAAGCCTCATCGTTGATGGGCATCATCTACCGCCTACCGTTGCTAAATCAATGATACGTGCCAAGACACTCGATCGGTGCATCCTTACCAGCGACGCTGTGGCTTTAGCCGGAATGGAACCCGGTATCTATCAGTTTGCAGCAAAATCGGTGGAGTTGACGGCAGATCGGTGTGTTCGATTGGTCGGGACCGAGTATCTCGCGGGTTCTGCGATTGAATTGGCACGCGGTATCGAAAACAGCGTCCGATTCGCAGGTATCACCCTTGAAGAAGCGGTTTCACTCGCGACGCTGCAACCGATGCGTCTCCTCAACGCGAAACAACGCGTAGAAACGCAGACGAACCTGATCCTTTTTGAATGGGACGCAGCGCAGTACGAAATCGATCTCAAAGCAACAATTGTTGGTAGCGAGTTGGTATACCATTCGGAGGCACAGTCGTGAGGTGGATGTGGAATTGCCTTAAAAGTGCTTCGCGGAGAAGCGTGTGGCTCGTTGGAAGTCTTTTCGCAATCTGTTTCGTAGTATCACCGGTTTCCGCGCAGCAAACCGATCCAGAGACTGAATACTACGCGAAAGGCGTGCGCGCAATACAATTAGGGCTTTACGATGAAGCACTTGATGCCTTTCAACAGGTTTTACACTTGAACCCACAAAGTGCCGAGGCACACTGCGAACTCGGTGCGGTTTACAGACTCAAGGAAAAAACCGACGATGCGTTAGCGGCATATCTCCGCGCGCTGGAACTACCGGCACCTCCGCAAATATACGGCGTTGCGCACCTCTGTTTGACGCGGCTTTATCATTCACAAGGGAGGTTCGCGGACGCTGAAAAACACGGGCAACACGCCATCGCTATGCTACCCAAGAACGCTGAATCCTTTTTCCGACTCGCTGATACATACGTGCAGAGAGGAAAATTAACATTAGCGAAGCATACATATCAGCAGGCTCTTGCCTTGGACGCAAACCTCGCACAGGTTTATCAAGGGTTAGGCAAAGTTGCATTCCTACGGAACAGGTTAGCGGAAGCGGTGCAGTCTTACCAGAAGGCACTCACGCTCGCGCCGTATCACGCCGAAATCTATTACAATCTCGCACTCGTTTATCGGCGTTTGGGACAAAATTCAGACGGCAATGTTGCAAAACAGAATCTTTCGGAAGCAAAAAATCTAATGACATCTTTCCAACAGGTGAAAGCCTATAACGAACAAACAAACCGATATCGTAGACTTTTACTGGAGCAACCGACGGCTTTGGAGCCGCGCGTTAAATTGGCAGAAGTACACATTGAAATGGGGAACAGTGAAGCAGCGATACGTGCGTATAAAATCGCTACTGTATTACATCCCGAAACACTCCCGCTCTACCACAATTTGGGTGGACTTTACATGCAGACGGGACAGTTAGCAGCGGCAGTGTCGGTTTTTCAACGTCTTATTCAACTTGATAACACCGATGCCGAGGCACATCTTCACCTCGGTTGGTTGCATGCTCGCCAACGCGAGTTCACTGATGCCCAGACCTACCTCCAAGCCGCGATTCAACGGGATAAAAGTTTAATCTCTGCCTACTATGGACTTGCAGAGGTCTACGCGCAACAGCACCTATTTGCCGAGGCAATTGGGGTTTACCAACAATTGACAGCCATCCATCCCAATGAGACACAAGCATGGGTGCGGCAAGGCGTGCTGCATCTCAAACAGCAGCAGACTCCAGAGGCTATGCTCGCTTTTACACAAGCGATTGCAGCGGATGAAAACTCTGCGGATGCCCATAACAATCTCGCATGGCTCTATGCAACGCAAGGCGAACACCTAAAACATGCCATTGAATTAGCCGAACGCGCGGTCGCATTAGACGAGAACGCTGCTCGTTTGGATACGCTCGCTTATGCATACTATCGCTACGGTGCGTATATGAAAGCGGAGCAGGCAATTTCACGCGCACTCGACTTGGAACCGAACAATACCACCTATAAAGATCGCTTGAACAAAATTCGACAGGCGATGGAGAACGCGAAAAAATAATGATGTACTACCTTCGTTTATTTTTCCTGATATGTGTATTTCTTATGCCCGCTATGGTATACCCCGTTACTTTCGTTGAAGTGGCTGAAGCATCTGGGGTTCACTTCAAGCATACCGACGGTGAAAGCGGCAAACGCCTCTTCAATGAACAATACGGGTCGGGCGGCGGCTTCTTCGATTACGACAACGACGGGTATCTAGACATCTATCTCATCAACGCCTGTCCGCAGGCGGAGCAGACAGACCTTCCACTGCCTACGAATGTCCTCTATCGTAACAACGGCGATGGATCGTTTACAGATGTTACCCGTGTCGCAGGCGTTGGCGATCCCCGCTACGGGGTCGGTGCAACCACTGGCGATTACGATAACGATGGCGATATAGACCTCTATTTAACCAACTTTGGCAGCAATGCACTCTATCGTAATAACGGAGATGGCACTTTCACGGATGTTGCCATGTCCGCACAGGTCGCAGATACAGGCTGGGGAACGAGTTGCGCATTTGCTGATTTCGACAACGATGGGTTTCTTGAACTCTATGTGAGCAATTATGCGAACTATACGCTTGATACACACAAGACCTGTTATCGACACGATATCCCAGTCTATTGCGGTCCGAGTTCTTATCCCGCACAGTCAGATGCCTTTTATCGGAACAACGGAGATGGCACTTTTACGGATCTAACCGAACAAAGCGGTTTGCTAAGCGTCCCTGCTGCACACGGTCTCGGTGTGGCTATCGGAGACAGCGATAACGATGGCGACGCTGACATCTACGTTGCCAACGATCAGGATTTCAACTTCCTGTTTATAAACCGAGGCAACGGTACCTTTGAGGAGGCGGGGTTACTCTCCGGTGTCAGCTGCAGCGATACGGGAAAAGCGGAAGCAGGGATGGGTGTCGCTTTCGCAGATTATGATAACGATGGTAAGTTGGATCTCACAGTCAGCAACTTCCAGAACGAAACGAACACCCTCTATCACAATGAAGGTGACAACTTTTTCATCGATGCCACGATTCCTGCAGGTGTCGCTGAACACACGCATCGTTACCTCGGTTGGGGTATCGGTTTCCTCGATTACGACAACGACGGTTACAAAGATATATTCGTCGCAAACGGACACACGATGGACAACATCGCTGAGGTTGATCGTTCCACGACGACACCCCAGCAGAACCGACTCTTTCGGAATTTAGGTAACGGAAAATTTGCGGATGTCACGGCACAGATGGGGGCAGGCTTTGCGCTGATTAAGACAAGCCGTGCGACTGCTTTCGGCGATTATGACAATGATGGTGACATAGATATCCTTGTCACGAACTGGAACCAAACGGTCGATCTCCTGCGGAATGATGGCGGAAACCGGAACAATTGGATACAGGTGCAAGCGGTCGGCACGAAAAGCAACCGCGCCGCTATCGGCGCGCGGGTCAAAGTTGTTGCCGGAGCACTCACACAGTATGCGGAAGTGAAAAGTAGTGGCAGTTATCTCGCATTCAGCGATTTGCGTGTCCATTTCGGACTGAAAGACGCTGAAAACATCGACTTATTGGAGATCCATTGGCCCAGTGGGATGGTTGATACTGCGACCAATCTTTCGGTAAATCAATGGTATGTTGCGATAGAGGGAGAAGAAATTGTTTCAGAATAAAATTTTATTTTTTTCTTGACAAAAACAGTGAAATAATATATTGTTTCGTAATATAGCATAATTATTACTTCTGCGTCAGACCTCTTATGTAACGGATTATGTTTGTATCCGTATGTACGACAGAAGGTCGGCGCGAAGTGTATAATTTTCTACGATAATCAAACTGCGGGAGATCCCTCTTCGTATTTGAATCTGTGGTGCGGATAGAAATACGACTAAGGAACTCCCACGGTATTGGAAGCAAAACGCCCCAGTGCTTGTGTCTGTTTAGGGTAGCAACTTGGGTAATTGGAAGTGTATAAACTTCCAAAGAGGCATCTCAGTTTTGCTTTCATTGGTTTAGACAAGTTTTTTTAGAAAAGGTTTACTTTTTT
Organism: uncultured bacterium; assembly: GCA_964523645.1. GTDB lineage: Bacteria > Poribacteria > WGA-4E > WGA-4E > WGA-3G > WGA-3G. The sequence continues at coordinate 15,527 of CAZGAW010000099.1, forward strand.
CGTTAAATTTTTTACTGGAATAATGCCATATCGGCTTGGAGACGGGTAAAGTAGATCATCTGAATTTAAAATTAGCGCGGATAACATAAATCTCATGAGCGGCTCTTGAAACGGCTTATTGATGTTTATTCGCTATGGAAATCCACTAAGGAGGAAAATTTAAGTGAAATTGTTTATTTCATTGTTCGCTATTGCCGTATTAGCGATGGGTATTACGATTTCTGCGTTCGCAGACCTAAATGATGGGGTCGTTGCCGCCTGGACGTTTGACGATGGGAAGATGACGGATGCTGTTGGTAAGGCACACGGTGAACTCTTTAAGGCTGCCAAAATCGTTGACAAAGGCAAATTCGGCAAAGCATTAGATGTCGATGGAAGTAAGGATACGCGTGCAGACGTTGAATTCGACGACGATCTTGAAGCGATCATTGAGGGACCGCATACCATTTCTTATTGGATCTACGTCCGAACTGGCGCAGACCATTCCGGTGTCTGGAAGGGTGAAAAGGTCGGTTGGGGCGCACACTTCACCTTTCGTATCGTGACGACCAGCAGTACCGGTCTGACTTGGGGGACAACAAGTGGCGGAACCGAAAATTGGTTCGCCACGGATGGTGCCATTGAACCCGAGAAGTGGTTCCATCTCTGTCAGACAGTAGACGGGAAGCCATTGGATACGTAACGCCAGAGGGCGGGAAAACCGAGATACCTGCCAGTGGTCAAGCGAACCCGCAAGTCGCGCCAGAACCTTACAACCTGTTCCCAGATCGCCCTTTGGAGTTCGGTGCAGGTCGACAAATTGGTGGTAACCAAGGCAATGACTTTTTCCTTGACGGAATGATCGATGATGTTATCATCTGGGACCGCGCCCTCTCTGAAGATGAAGTGGAGGAACTCGGAAGCGGTGATCGCCCAGAAAAAGCGCTCGCTGTCAAAGCGGAAGGCAAGTTAGCCACAACGTGGGGGAAGGTTAAATCCTATCACCGCCACTAAATCTAATTGAGAGGTTATAGAATAGTGCGGGTTTGCGGAACTCTACTACAAATTCGCTACTACATGGGCGTACATCAAGGAACGCGAAGTTTCAGTAAACCGAAAAAGGCTCAGGTTTTTTTAATCCAGAGCCTTTTTGTTTATCAGAGGAGTTACGTACGCCACTGGTAGACGCGGTTTGTAATCGTACCATAAGTGTCAATTTAGCGTGTAAATTAGGTTTTGCGGTACCATGGGTAGAAGTCAAACCTTCAAAAATCCGAACGCACATCTTCAGTTCCGTAGGAACGATATGTTTATAGAAAAGAGGTGCCCCCTCTCTTGAGCTCTGTAAGAGCGGCATATAATGCGATACACATGCTATCCCGTTGGAGAACCCAAGAGATGGCAGAAAATAACACGGCTACAAACATTCTGAAGCAACACCTACCGTCATGGAAGTACTTTAGGGATGTTTTAGAGTGTTTTCAGCTATGGATATAAACATGCCGCCCTTACAGGGCTTGATTTCTTTTTCAGACGCGCTGCTATAAACATACTGAAGAAATACCCAAGCAAATAAACCCTACGGGACTAAAGACCGAACATTTACATCATATTCCTTACCTGATACGAGGGATACTTTAACTTCAGGGCACTTCGCTTAGCGTTAGAAATACGCCCATTTTTTCTAAAATTGACACCTATGGTGCGGTTGGTGATCGTACCGATTCCGTGATGGTAAGTGGCTGTATGGGAGGATATCCAAGATGCAAGGTTATTATGGTATTGGCGAGGTTTTTGTTAAAGTTGAAAACCTTGAACAGACAACAGAATTTTACCGAGATCTGCTCGGTTTTGAGGTCGTTGAACGCAACAATCGGCAGCTTTATATCTATTTAGACACTGGACACCTCGTTCTCAAGGAAGCCGGTTCGCCAGGACATGATGCGGGGGGACCGATGCACTTCGCCTTTGTGACAAGCACCGATCGAATTAACCAACTCGTTGAACAATTCGCTGACTTACCGTATCGGACTCGTGGACCCTTTGATTTCGATGACCCGCGCGGCAAATGTCACGCATTCTTCATCTTTGATCCAGATGGGAATGAAATTGAGTTTAATGACCTCTACTGTCCAGCCGATTCCACTTAGGGATCGCTATTGTGAGGAAACCTAAAATGCTGACCCATTCAGAAATCAACGCCTTTGTTGAAAGCGGTTATATTGTTCGTAAAGGTGCGCTTTCCCAAACAGATATTCAATCCTACCGGAGTGCTATCGATCAGATACTCCACAAGTGCCGCGTTGAAGGTCTACACGCCGATCACCTACGCTATATAGATGGTGAACGTGATGACAGCTGGGGTGTCAATAACATTTTTCATCCGAGTATCCGTGAGCAAGCCCTTGTGGACGCGCTCGCACACCCGCAGATATTGAATGTCATTGAAGCCCTTATTGGGCAAAGGTTAAGGTATCACCTCTGTACGCTTCTCGTCAGTTCTGAGCGAAAGCCGTATCACATTAACTGGCATCGAGACTCCGCACCCGATGGAGAGGTCCCGCTTGAAACCCTTCTCGGTCGGCTCAGAAGCCACGTTCAACTCAACGGTGCGCTTTACAACGATGAGACCCTGTACATCGTACCCGGTAGCCATCGACGCGAACTCACAGATGCGGAACGGACGGTTATACAACAGACACCAAAGGCAGCGATGCCGAACCAACTCGTCGTCAAACTCAAAGCAGGCGACATCGTCTTTTACAACTCGAGCATACTCCACAAAGGCTACAACCCTACTCAGTCAAAACGGCAGACGCTCCACTATGCCGTTGTTGTCCCCCCCTCAGAAAATGAACCGCCGAACCCTGAGAGTCCGACCAGTCAAGCGTGGCTCAACGAACCCAATTTTTTGGGAAGCCTCCCCGAACGGCTCAAACCGCTGTTTGATAACTGGTTGAAATACGGGTAGGGTCTACCCCTCGTTTCGGACATCGATCTTGCCTGTCACGGTTTCGGAGATGAGGGATTGACGGTATTCTTTGAGGCGTTCAATTTTTTGCTGCTCTGTGGTTATCAGTTCGTCAATCTGTTGGGTCTTCTTATTGAGGAAATCAGCGATTTGCCGCTGTTCGGAGTCAGGAGGTATCGGTAAGAGTAGATTTTCAATTGATGCTTTTCCCAAACCGTATCTCGTAATTCCATTGGACTCCAACTCAAAATATCTTCTCGCCCTATTCGATTGAATAAATCTAAAAATGTACTCCCCACGACAAGAAAGGGGCTTAATCATTGTTAAATGATAGCCACAGACAACATTTTCTAAATCGTCTTTGACATAAGTTGGAACACCAATGTCATCTGGAGTCTCAGAATCTTTGGTAATTATAACATCGCCTTTCCTCAAAACAAATTTCGCAAACTCACGCTCCTTACAACTCCCCTTTTTCAAAACCGTATCAACTGTAATATAATCGTTGTAATAAACATCTGTATAATTGCATAACCTGACTTGGATCTCATCTGGGTAAATGTGTTTATCAACATTACTTGGTAGTATCTTTGCAATGTATTTGAGTTTTTTGATTTCCCAATGTGCTGGCATCTCCCCAATCCATTCTATCCCCGAGGGTTTCATCTCCACATTCGGGTCAAGTCCTTTTGTTACTACCTGATTTATCAGTGTGGTGCGTTGTTCCTGCAGCAGTTCTATCTGTCGTTCTTTGATGCGACTGAGTTCGTCAATCTGTTTCGTCTTCCGGTCAAGGAAGTTGACGATTTGGGTTTGTTCTTTAAGAGGAGGTAGGTTGAGTTTTAGTAGACAGAGTTTACTCGCTTTTATGCCTCGTGCTGTTGAACCCGTCGCATATCGCTGTAGGTCAGATTGGAAGGAATACGAGAGTATCCAATATTTCAGAAAATACGGATTAAGAAAATCTGACTTAGGTCTAAACTTAATAATCCGCTGTGCCAGAGCAATTGAGACATCATCTACATTTGCCACCTCACCCAATGGTGCTTCTGTCGTGAAAAGCACATCACCTATTTGAGGTATGCCTCTGGTCATTATTCTCTGATACTCGTCTTCTGGTGTAAATTCCTGAGAAATTTCATAGTCAATTTGACCATTTCTTATGTTTTTGGCGGTAACAAGAAACCTTCCATCCTCTGTCTTTTCCGGCGTTCTACCTCTGTAGTCAATGATAGACTCCAAATACTTTGTCAACGGAACTGTATTCCAATCTTTCGGTATCTCGCCAATCCACTCCACCCCACTCTCTTTATATTCAGGATAACGTTTCATAATTCCAATGCCTCTTTGTCTGAATCGCGGATTAGACGGATTTCGCGGATTTTAAGATATCCTCATGTCAATTTCATTTATGAGTTGCAGCGTTGCATTGTGATAGAATCAGTCTTTTATATTTTATACTAAACTTTGGACAATTTTTAATTTTTAAACATAGCACTCCGCTGGAGTGCAGGACTGGATGCTATTGGCCGCTATAGACATATTGCTCCGCTGGAGCAAAAATCCACAATCTATCCATGTCCCAGACGCAATCAATACGGAACTAACGATACCGATATTATAGTAGATCCTAAAAATAAGTTTACATTTCAATGAATAACAATCCCACGT
>CAZGAW010000100.1:0-19723 GCA_964523645.1 uncultured bacterium
CAGAAGCGAGGAACACCATGTCGCTCAACGGATAGGTTACATCGAAGTTGAGGTTATAATCCGTCTGGATATAGTCACCCGGATCAAAATAGGTCGGTGTATCTGGGCCGAGCGAAGCATTAACAGTGTTAAAGATAAAGAAATCAGCGTGGTTACGTCCAAAAGAGCCACTCAGATCCCACGTCAAGGGTTTGCCCAATGTCTCCTGTAAGGCATCCCCCTTAACACCAACGACGACGGAGCTATCCCACATGAATGCACCAAATCTGGGTGTGAATCCACCGGGAAACATCTCTTGGAACGTGAATAGATTCGGGTCATTCTTGACGGCTTGCAACCGTTCAGGATCAGGAACATGATTGGTTATCGGAATATCGTCAGCATCGTGCGGCGACAGTTCGGTAAACTCTTGCCCTGCAGCCTCTGCTGCTGCCTTTCGGGCTTCCCATTCCGCCATTTCCGCTGTCAAACCCCGCATATCCCCGACGAGCAACGTATCGCCACCCGACGAAGTAAACACACCGCCGCGGGTATTCGGGTTACGGAAATAGAATCCGCCTTCAACCCGCTTACGAGCGTAGTTAGCATGTCCATAGAATTCGATGTTATCGGTGAGGGTGGCACCGTAGTTGGCAAACAATTTGACATCATTCTCTATAATCGGCTGTCCCCAAATTTGCGCCGGGTCTTTCACACTAAAATTGCCTGCGTTAATCAAGGCTATGGCATCATTACGTTGGACAGACCGGATGGTCGGATCTGCGCCCCCGTATTCAAAACTGAGGCTACTCCACGCGTCTGGATTTCCTAAACCGATGTTGCCAGCGACAGCAAACTGTCGGCCGTCACCGGCTTGATAGATACCGGGTTTAAATTCAAACGAGCCGCCTTCATAGTTGTCCTTCAATCGAAAGTTCATCACACCCGCAATGGCATCAGAACCGTATTGTGCGGATGCGCCATCACGGAGGATCTCTACCTGTTGCAGCGCAATTGCGGGAATAGGTGCCAGGTCAGGTCCTTGTGAACCATCAGATAAACCGTTACCGAGCCAGTGAATCACTGCGGCACGGTGTCGCCGCTTATTATTGACGAGCACCAGTGTATGGTCTGGCGCAAGTCCCCGTAAATTCGCCGGACGCACCACTGTAGACGCATCGCTAATCGGCTGTGTATTAACGTTATAAGATGGAACCAAAGTTCTCAGCAGATCCGGTAGATCTGCGCCGCCCTGCTTTTCAAAGGCTTCGTTTGATACAATATCAATCGGTACTGTCGAATCCAAGACAGAACGTGGTTGGGACCGGGACCCTACTATAACGAGACTCTCAAGTCTTACAGGCGCAGCAGTTTGAGATGCTTCTTCAGTTGCCTCTTCGGTTGCTTCTGCCTCGCTCGTAGCTTCCGTCTCCTCTGTTTGCTCACCATGTTCGTCCGCTATAGCCGTCGTAAACGCACACATCAAAATGCCCATCATAATACTGAGCACAAAGATGATCGGTTTAATATAATTCGTGTAATACATGCGATTTTCCTTATAAATAATTGTGGCGTAAACGCCAGATTTTTGCCGCTTATTTCACAACTGCGTTAATAATATAGTCAAAATGTAGCGTATAATCTACATCTTTTTACAAAACCTCGTTATAATTATACTTCAACATTACATCATTATGCAAATTACAATACAAAAATTGTCACAGACAATACAAAAATTGTCGTATCGGACGATTTTAAATATACAATTTCCGGACATAACATAGCAACGGTAGGCAAGTTCCGAAAGCACACTACCTCTTCAATTGCATGAGATCCCCTTAGACTGACCATAAAAACACCGGATAATAACCACAAACATTTAAACTTGACAACAAATTCACATTGGTATATACTTAAACAACACACTAAACTTGATGCTACGTCCTATTGGAAAAATAAAAAGCCCAAAAATTCACCAAATACTTAACGTTAACAGCGAAAATATTACTATGGCAAAGAAAAAGGGACGCCGCTCCGCAAATGTGGCACGGAAACGCGAAAAACGAAATCGCGACCGGAAATTTAGACAAAAGCAGCTTGCTATCGAAAAGCAACGCAGGCTCCCTTACGAAAAATCGGAAGAAGAGCACTTACACGCCTCTATCTCACAGAGTCGACAACTTCTTAAGGAACCTGAGCTTGAAGGCGTACACTTCGATTTTGAGTCAATGTATACACGCGTGACGGAAGTGCTTGACAATTACCACACAGACGAGAAAGACGTAGGTGAATTTGAAGAAGATATTATCGACCTAAGAAATATAGTGGATGAAGCAAGCACAAGTGAGGAAGAACTAACCTCTTTATCGGAAGCGGAGCGCGCCTGTGAACATTTTCGACTTGAAGTGCTCCCGCATCTTGTTACACCAAATTTTATGCAACAACTGGGACATGCGCTCACGGCGTGTGAAAAACGTCTCAAGCTAACAGGTAATAGGGAACTCGCAGAAGTCGCTTTTGTTACTCGGTCGCTTTTTGAAGCCGCTCCATCGGAAATATTGGTATTCCATCCGATGATCCAAACCATCGGTATTGAAACCCTACGGATACTTGTGGAAGAACCGGGTATGATTATTGACAGACACGAGGAGGTTAAAGAAATCCTCTCTAATGTCCTGGAATACGGAGATTCAGAAACATATCAACCGCAACCGATTTCCGTCTTTTCAAACACTGGACAAAATCCGGAACCTCATCAGGAAACGGAACCCGAACTTGCCTTAATAGCATCGACTTCTTCGCACTTAGACCTGATAAAGACTGAGGTAACCGACACAAAACAGATTTTACCACCTCTTGAAGAGAAACCACCGCTTCCAGAGTCAGTCAAACGCCCTGATACACCTACCTCAGAGATAACAGCACCACCAATATCCCCCGACGAACTTCCGGCGCGCGCCCTTTATAAAAACTTCAACGGCTTAGGAATAAAAGAGAGTTTCGAGAAGCGAACAGATGACCCGTCGCTACAAAAAGGGCTCGGTAACTACGCTTTAGTGAATGAAAGCGAAGAGCGACTTGAATTTGTTGATGTAGAAAACGAACGCTATATCACAGTTACTGAAGAGCGGCTCCAGTTACATACACGCTCAGCTGCAGAACTTACCATCGCAATGGCAGAGGTAGAAGCACAGTGCACATCAGCAGTCATGTACCTCGCGAAAACAATCGAAGAAAGGAGGTAGTATTATGCCACGGAGTAAAAGCGGACAGGTCCGGCGTCGGACACAAATCCGCCAACGTCAGCAACGGCGGTTGAAAAAAAAGAAAGCAGCATTGAAAGAACTCTTACAGAACAGCACCACTTAATACACGACGTTTCGATAGCGGCGGGTTGCTGTGCCCGCCTATCCCATCTTTTCAAAGTGAACAAACTCTGACGGTTTTAACCGAACAGAGTCCGCACGGCTCTTTTCAATATATCCCATTCTGAGCAGCGTAACCACTTCATGAAAAGTTGGAATATTGAAAAGTTGGCGAACCTCTTCACGATCCGTATGACGCTCCAAAGGTGCGCTGACAAACTGCACACCGATGTTCAAAGCAGTTGCCGCGAGGAGCACATTCTGGATTAACATTCCCATGCTCAGCCACATCCATCGCGTTCCACCATCACCGGGTGGAAATCTCTTGCAATTCATCGTAACCAACATCAGTAGCGGTGCCTCGCGAACTTGAGCCGCAATCTCCTTAGCGGGTATTTTTCCAGCACCTAAATGCCCCAAAAGTGTGAATGATTTCGCGTTTTTCAACAATCCTTCTAATACCTTGTCCGGTGCGCCCTGAAGCAATTTCGGAAGTGTAACATGGTCGGTAAGTAGCACACCATCACCCAACGCTTTTAAGTCCGTCTCTGTGAGACGCATCCAACGACTGTTGTCATCAAGAAACTTGGCATCTTTGAATTGTTCAACGATAGCGCGCTCCGTTACATCGGCGAGTCCTGCCTTACCTTCTGATTCCTGAATCAGCAGAAGCTCCCAAGGTTGAACATTGAAGGGTGAGGGTGTCCACCGCGCCGCCTCAATGAGTTTGTCAAGGTCTGCTGCATCAATTGCGCGGTTCTGAAACGTCCCACGATGGCTCCGTCGCCGGATTATTGCTTCAAAAACATTCATAGATTTACGTAGTTTCGATGACGTTGTAGGATTTCTGCTGGCGATGCTGTCCCAGTTGTCCCAATTTTGGTGACAGTAATTGAAGCCACCAGATTTCCAACATAAGCCGCCTCAACAGATGCCTGTGCTTGTGAAGTACGTAGACTACAGAGCGTTGCCACAAGTCCCGCCGAAACGCTATCCCCCGCCCCAACTGGATCAATCTCATCATTAATAGGAACGCCTGAGAGGCGTGTAAAAGTCCCTTCATTGTAGACGAGAATACCGTTTTCACCGAGGGTAACGTACACTGTATTTCGGGTTCGTTCTGCGAGGGCAACCGCACACTGTTTTGCCTCCTCAAGGTCAACGTCCTGCCCGGTCCACTCTGGCTGCACAGCACGTTTCGCCTCAAAGCGATTTGGTTTAATGATAACATTTCGGTACTTACCAATCCGTGTGCGGGAATCGGCGAAAAAAATTTTATCAGGAAACGCCAACCCTAACTCACATAATTCCGCTCTCACTCGGTCGGTAACAACGCCCAAGTTCTCAAGGGGCATCTGATCGCCGACAATTATGCCGTCAACGAGCGGTATACAATCTCGAAGTGCCTCAATAACAGCAGTCTCGACCGCCTCTTCCATTGCAGATTGATTCTCAATATCAAACCGGGGCCCCTCTGTTTCCACGCCTTCATAGCCGCGATGAATCGGTTTAAGATAGGTAGGCGTTACCCATCTCGGCACCTGTATCATAAAATCCGTCAAACAACCGTTCGCCTGCAGACAATCCAACAGCGTCCGACCGAACCCGTCTTCACCAATAACACCCAATGTATAGACCTTACCTACACCCAACGCCTTCAAGTTATTCGTGACGGTTCCAGCAGCACCAGGGCTATAGCGTTGTTCGATAACGGGGTTTGTATGCCACGGCGTTTCCAACGATAGTGTTGAACGGGTCTTATCTATGTACCAATAGGCATCAAGATAAAAATCGCCAACGACCAGAATCCGCTGGTTTTGAAATTGATTGAGAATCGTCTCCAAGCGCGCGTCGCTAATCAATATGTTCCTCCAGTGCCTCAAAATACACTGCAACGTAGACAATCATTATACCACATCCTTACTTTTTGAGGAAACACCAAATTCTCTCATCGCAAGGCCATTAACCATAACTTAACGAAGCAATAGTTTTTCCTTGACTATTTTCTTAGACGCGCTATACTCTTTTGAAGATTGAAAATGATGGAACAGCAGTATGAGGATAAATTGCCAGCCCATCATTATCTAACCGAAAATCCTCAAACAGAGTATTAGATTACCCTGTACTAGTGCTTTGTCACACCAAAGTTGACAGATATAAAGATCGCGAGCGCAGCTCGCTCCTACAGGCAGAGGTCCGGTTTCTGGTTAAATGGAATCCGTCAATTAAAGATTGACAGACCACTCGATCCATTGGTCTAAAAACATAGGAGCAATTTATGAACGCGAAAATTTTTAGGTTAATACTATGCGTACTACTCATACTCTCAGTCGCTTACCTTTCTGTGGGGGAGAAAACGGAAGATGTCGGAATAACTGAAGAACCGATGCCTACACTTAAAGTGGGTTTGATTCATCCACTGCTAAATTACGCCACTTTTGGCGACGGTGCGAGACTCGCATTAGCCGAAATCAACAGCGCAGGCGGTATTCTTGGGAGGCAGGTAGAGCTTATCTATAAAGTGGAAATAGGATCCATTGCTGATTCTGCAACAGAATTAGCCGAAATGGAAAATGTTGTCGCTATATTAGGTCCGATGTTTTCAAGTAGTGCTGTTAAAGTTGGACCGATCATCAATATCCCTGTCCTTGTGGGGGCAACAGGTGCTGACGTGACGAATACGGGGAATGATCCGAGAGATTTTCTCTTTCTCGTGGCGAATTCAAATGCCTTGCAAGCAAAAGTCATGGCAGGTTTTGTGGTGAACGACCTCGGAAAGAAAACCGCAGCGATGCTTTGGCAGAACGGGGATGTTTACTCTAAAGGTTTCGTTAACGCATTTGATGCGAATTTCCAGGAACTTGGCGGGCGCATTGTTGCCAGCCAAACGTATGAACAAGGTGATACGACGTTTCATGCACAACTTGCGATAATCAAAGAGGCAAACCCTGATGTTCTGCTGCTCGCGAGCTTTCCACCAGAGAACCCGCGTATCATCAAACAGGCGCGAGAGATGCGCATTAATTCCACTTTTATCGGCAGCGATGGTTGGGATGATCCGTTGATGTTAGACATTTTAGAGGATAACATCCCTCTCGAAAATTCCTACTACTGTAGCATCTCGGATGAACTTGCTGCAGATTTTACGGACGCTTATGAAACAATGTTTAAAGCCCAGCCTATCGGTATTGCGCCATTAGGTTACGATGCCATGCAGTTATTGGCGATAGCAATTGAAAACGTGCAATCAACAGACCCTGTTAAGGTTCGGGATGCAGTTGCTGCTATCACTGATTACCAAGGCGCAACAACTATTTCCGGCTTTGATAGCAACCGTCATCCTATCAAACCTGCTGCCGGTATTCGCGTGTTGAAAATTGTTGATGGTCAACCGCAGAATTATACTGTTGTGAAAGCACATTAGTCAGTCCTATGCAATTTGCAATATCGTCTCAAATGTGGTAAAATATAAGGAGTCCACTTTATCTATAGCAAGTTTCGGCTTCCAAACTGCGCCGAAATTTATCACACTAACATTTGGAGAAAATCTATGTACAAAATCGGCCTCATTCCCGGCGATGGAATCGGCCCCGAAGTGACGCGCGAAGCGATGAAAGTCTTCGGGGCAGCCGCCGAACAAGCAGGCATTCAATACGAAACAGTCGAATATGACGTCGGTGGTGACCGGTACCTTGCAACCGGAGAAGTTTTACCAGATTCAGTTTTGGAAGAACTTCGAGGATTAGACGCTATCTACCTCGGTGCGATCGGGCATCCCGATGTCAAACCCGGCATTTTAGAGAAAGGTATCCTGCTCAAGGTACGGTTTGAACTCGACCTTTACATCAATCTCCGTCCCGTTAAACTCTATCCGGGTGTTCCGACACCTGTAAAAGACAAGGGACCTGAAGAAATCGACTTTATCATCGTTCGTGAGAATACTGAAGGCTTATACGCTGGCATCGGTGGTTTCCTGAAACGTGGCACGCGGGATGAAGTTGCAATTCAAGAAATGATCAACACCTACAAAGGGGTTGAACGCTGCGTGCGCTATGCGTTTGAACTCACCAAAAAGCGCAACAAAGAAAACACTTTGACGCTCTGCGACAAAGCAAACGTCCTTACCTATGCACATGATCTGTGGAGACGCGTTTTTGATGAGGTAGGCGAAGATTATCCAGATATCAAGAAGGAATATGCCTTTGTCGATGCGACAACAATGTGGATGGTGAAGAATCCAGAGTGGTTCGATGTCGTTGTGACCTGTAATATGTTCGGAGACATTATCACCGACCTCGGTGCGATGATTCAGGGTGGCATGGGAGTCGCTGCATCTGGAAATTTGAACCCAGAAAGCGTTGCTATGTTTGAACCGATTCACGGTTCCGCGCCGCGTTATACTGGCAAAAATCAGATTAACCCCATCGCAGCGATAGGTGCCGCCGGAATGATGCTCGACCATCTTGGACATACAGAATCCGCAACAAAGGTGGAGAACTCTATTAGCGATTTGCTCGCAAGTGGGAAAATCAAGGATCTGGGTGCTGGACGCATGGGCTATACGACTGAAGAAGTTGGCGATCTTGTTGCAGAAGGACTGTAATTTTTCAGGTAATTTCAGAACGTGCGGTAAATTGGAGGTTAGTAAAGTGAAAAGAGTTTTCCAACACTTCACGATTCTATTGTTGATCCTTGTCCTGTTTTTACCATCCGCCTATAGCAGATCGGATTTACCCGAGGGCGCTAAGATGCGCCTCGGAAAAGACCAAATAAAGGGGCTTCAGTTTTCGCCTGATGGCACGCAACTTGCTGTGGCATCTTGGATGGGCATTCAGTTCTACCGTGTCTCTACCGGTGAAGAGCTTGACTTCCTCATCGGACATTCGAGTGGGGTCTACACTGTGTGCTTCTCACCCGATGGCGAGACCATTGCCGGTGGTAGTGGTGACTTTTACAGTGACAACTCCATTCGGTTATGGGATGCTATTCGGAGGAAACACCTGAACACCCTCATAGGGCATAAGAATTCTATCAATTTCATATCCTTTTCACCGGATGGCAGGTCCCTCGCCAGTGCAAGTCATGACGATACCGTTTGGCTATGGGACATCGCTACCGCGGACCACCTCAAAAGACTCAAATGGCACGTGGGACCTGTCACCAGTGCATCTTTTTCACCGGATGGTAAAACGCTCGTCAGTGGGAGTAAGGACAATACCGCTGTCCTATGGGATGCTGTTGCGGGAGAACACCTGAAAACACTTACTGGCCATACAGGGTCTGTCCTGAGCGTCCGTTTTTCACCAGATGGCAAAATGATCGCCAGTGGGAGTGAAGACCATACCATCCGATTATGGGATTCCACGACAGGAAAACCCACAGACACACTCACAGGACATGCGAGTTATGTTTCCAGTATAGCTTTTTCACCAGATAGTAAAACGATCGCCAGTGGGAGTTGGGATGCCACTGTGCGGTTATGGGATACTGTTACAGGAGAACACTTGAAAACGCTCATAGGACATACGACTTTTGTCGTCGGTGTGGACTTTTCGCCTGATGGTCTGACCATCGTCAGCGGCGAAAGTGGTGGCACAATTTTCTTATGGGACGCACCTTCGGTTGAGTGATGCATCTCTCCAAAGAAACTGAGGGATTGTCGGTTATGATACCATTTCTATTTGGAAGGTTCCATAATAGGGAATTCTTAGCAGTCGGCTGGTTCAGAAGAGGCATCTGGAGCTATCCGTATTTCAAAGCAAACGTGCCGTAAAATTAATCCTGTCTGAATAGCGATTCCAACGATTGAAGGTGTACATATCGTAAGCACTCAGCGGTTTGTAGCCAGATTTCTTGAGCAGATCGTTGACGGTGCTGACTTCAAAAATACGTTGTTGATGAACCTCTTCATAACGGCGAAACAGATCGCCTTCCCGAATAAAAAAGGTCAAGACCGTACGACACATCTTACTGTGATGGAGGTAGTTGTTTTTCCAGATATAGGTATAATCATTATGATTTGAGGCGAACGTTTTGTTGTGAAAATGCTCCACGATGTTCCGTTCCGTCGTCACGTCAAAGATAAATAAGCCGTCCGGTTCGAGGTGCTCAGCCACACACTGAAAAACATTGCTTAATTCGGTTTCATCGTAGGCATAGTTAATGCTATCGTAGGTGCAGAGGACTGCGTCAAACCGTTGATTCAGTTGAAATTCACGCATGTCACCGTAATGGAGTTCAATGTTTACATCGTGTGCTGCGGCTTTTTCTTTCGCAATGTCTAGCATACCAACTGCCCGGTCGACACCTGTCATCTCATAACCTCTCAATGCGAGTTCTATCGTTAAAGCGCAGGTACCACATGCCAAATCAAGAACCGTGCGTGGCTTGCAATCATATTTGTCGAAAAGCGACTCAACGTAATGTGTCCAACGCGGGTAATTGACGTTGGTCATCATCCTGTCATAGGCGTAAGCGAATTTTTCATAGGGCGGTGTTAGGTGTGTTTGCATTGCTTCAACGTCGTTTATAAACCGATACTGCGAGTTACTCGGCGCCTCCTTTAAAACCGACAGAGGCGTTCATCATTCGCAGGAGTGTGTTAATTTCATCAGCGTCCCAAGATTCATCAGCGTTTGCTTCTATTGCGTATCTACCAACGGCTCTGATTTTGCGGAGACTGATTCTCCCTGTAAGGAAACTAAACGGGAGCTGCATCCCGGCTGTTTTGACCCGATCAAAGGTCGCTTCAATGTCATACCGATCTACCCCTTCAGGTGCTTGTCGGATCAATGCATCTTTTACCATATCGGCACCGAAACTAAATAATTCTCTGATGATAAACCATTGTAAAATCGCAAGACAAACCGTAAGTATTAAAAGAACAGTCAAACCTTTAACGAGGTGCCGTTTCCACGTTCCATTCTGAGCCGCCATGTTTGATTCTCCGCTGGGTTGGATTGCATATTTAACCTAACGCTTATACTAATACTTTAAAGGAATGTTGTCAATAGATTTTTCTGTAGCACCGACGCGATTAGAACTTTAGTCGTGAATAACAAATAGATTAAGATAAAAAACATGAAGATAGGCATAGTAGGCAGACCACAAGTCGGAAAAACGACGGTGTTTAACACTTTAGCTCAGTCGAATGCAGAAGTTGGGGGCTATACCAGCCGCGGACAAATAAACCTGAGTACCGCCAACATCCCAGATGAGCGCTTGGAACAGTTAGCAAAGGTATCTGAATCCCCAAAAACGACACCGGCGACAATCGACTACATAGATGTCGCCGGGGTAACCAAAGCGGATATAGAACAAGCGGAATTAGATTCTGGGATGATCGCTGAACTTCGCACAGTCGATGCCCTGGCACATGTCGTGAGGCTTTTTGAAAACGAAGCGGTTCCACACGTTGATGGCAGCGTTGACGCTGAACGCGATATTGAGAGCATTGCCCTTGAGTTCGCATTCGCAGATTTGCAGATCGTTGAAGGTAGACTTACCCGACTCCGTAAGCAATTTCAGAATCAGAAACTCCCTGAACAGCAAAGTGAAATCAAACTTTTGGAGACGTGCCAGAAAACCTTAGAGGTTGGCAAACCGCTTCGAATCCTCGACCTATCTGACAACGAGGAAAAACTGATACGCGGTTACGGGTTTTTGACGCAGAAACCCTTGTTGTTAGTCGGCAACATTGGGGAAGCACAACTTGATGCCGCTGATGAAATTCTCGAACATCTCGCTAAGTATGAGGCGGAACCACAAACGGCTGTTATTGTTCTCGCCGCGCAGCTGGAAATGGAATTGTCTCAACTTGATGAAACGGATACCGAGATTTTCATGGAAGAAATGGGATTGCACGAATCTGCTTTAGAGCGGTTCATCCAGACCTCGTATCAACTATTGGGGCTGCTCACATTCTTTACAACCGGTCCAGTCGAGACGCGAGCGTGGACACTACGCGAAGGACAAACCGCGGTTGATGCAGCAGGGCGTGTACACACCGACTTCGCAAAAGGTTTTATCCGATCAGAAACAATTAATTGGGCTGACTTAGTGGCGTGCGGCAGCTACCCACAAGCACGTAGTAAAGGATTGCTGAGAGCCGAAGGCAAGACCTATCATGTCCAAGAAGGCGATGTACTACTAATTCTGGCGAACCCCACTAACTGACCATACTATCTCGCAAATCGGCGATCGCCTCCATCATCTGATTGCCCATCTGTTGGTACATCTCGCGCTTCGTTTCAAATGCTTCGGCAGTGAGTTTAAGAGGGGCACCGAAGGCAACAGTTAACTTCGCACGACGTAGGCGGCTACTACTGCGTGGCAACATCCGCTCCGCACCCCTATGGAAGACTGGAATGGTCGGTACACCGGCTCGGTGCGCAATAAAACAAGCACCATCACGTGCCTTACCTAATGTGCCATCAACACTGCGAGTGCCTTCAGGAAATATAAGCACAGCGTTGCCATCTTTCAAGAGAGAGATCGTGTTTCGTAACGCCTTTAAGTCCGGCGCGCCTCGATTCACAGGATAGGCATTGTAGACCGAAATGAGTTTTCCTAAGCCGGGAATGTCAAACGCGTTACTCCGTGCCATAAAATGAATCTCACGGCTGGCAGCGGAACCGATGATCACTGGGTCGAGAAAGCTGACGTGATTTGAAACGAGTAACACACCACCCTCTCTCGGAATATGGTGAACGCCTCGCGTTTCAAGGTGTCCCATCGTTTTACAGAAAATATTTGTGAGCCGATGGCCCCATCGATAGATCGCACGGGATGTCCAAAATTGATTATTGGTATACCACATAAAAATATCGGGGTTACAACCCCTCCTACTCTATTATCATCCCTCGTTTGCACACACGTGTGTGACAATAAAATCAACTACCTCATCAATCGTTTTGTTAGTGGTATCAACGACAATCGCATCGTCAGCAGCGCGGAGTGGACTGTGTTCTCGCGTTGTATCTTTTTTATCGCGTTCGCGAATTTCGGCTTCAACGGATGCTAATGTCCCATCTACATTTTGCGCTTGGAGTTCAGCAAGTCTACGTTTCGCACGTTCTGTCACGGAAGCATCAAGATAGAACTTAAAATCGGCATCCGGAAAAACGATGGTCGTCAAATCCCGACCTTCAGCGATGATACGCCCCTCTGCCCCAATCCGCTGTTGATGCTTCACGATTTCACGCCGAATCTCCGGGATTTTCGCGACATCTGCGACCAACCTATTGACGGCTGGGGTACGAATCTGAACAGATACATCTTCGGCATTGAGCAGGATCGTTCTGCCATTATCCCTGAATTCAATATGACACGTTTTCACGCCATCAATCAGTTTCGGACTATCTGCTGTAAGTTCTTCCTGTATTGCCAACAGGGTCACCGCTCGGTACATTGCGCCGGAATCAAGATAAAGCAGTCCGAGTTTTTCTGCAACGCGTCGCGCCACCGTGCTTTTCCCGGACCCGGCGGGTCCATCCATCGCAATCGTCACCTGAGATCCTATTTCTTTCATGAGCCTCCTGATGCTTTTCTACGCTTTTCAACAATGACCTGTGCCTCCAGAAGTACACGTTCAATCTCGGCAAGGTTATCCGTCTGAAGCAGGGTTTTGAATTCCATTAAATTGTCAACGATGTCATCAATGAGTGATAAAAGGACATCTCTGTTTTGGGTGAAAATGCCGGACCACAAGTCGGGTGCCCCCGCTGCGATGCGGGTAGAATCCCGAAAGCCGGTCGCTGTAAAGTCCAATGCTTTATGAGGCTCCACTTCCACATTCGCAACGGTATTGGCGAGCAGACTGGCAATGAGATGCGGGAGGTGGCTGGCGGCACCGATGAGCAGATCGTGGATTTCAGGAGAGAGGAGATGTGGCACTGCTCCGACAAATTCCCACAACTCTTTAACCCGTTGTAGGGCATCCTGATGGGTGTTTGCTGTAGGCGTTAAAATACAGGTCGCGTTTTCAAACAGGGTGGCACGCGCTGCCCCCACGCCGGTTTCGTGTGAACCTGCCATGGGATGTCCACCTAGAAAAGAAAATGTCCCGGAACCCCGTTCCCTGAGTTGCGCTTCAATCGTTTGCACCAACACCGATTTCGTACTACCGACATCCGTCAGTACCATAGGTTGCCGCGCATCAACGACTTCAACAATATGCTGTACCAGCACCGGAACAAGTTCGACAGGCGTACACAGTACGA
Source organism: uncultured bacterium (assembly GCA_964523645.1). Classification (GTDB taxonomy): domain Bacteria; phylum Poribacteria; class WGA-4E; order WGA-4E; family WGA-3G; genus WGA-3G. The sequence continues at coordinate 13,565 of CAZGAW010000100.1, forward strand.
CGAGATCGCTACCACGTAGCCCCTCTGCCACTTCTGTCGTAACGACATCAACCGCATCGTATTGGCGCGCCTTTTCGAGCCTACCGATGTTGCGTCCTAACCCGACACGTTGCCCCTGAAATCCATTCTTTTTCAGCGCGAGTCCAAGCGAACCTCCGATTAAACCGACACCCCATATTGTAATTCGATGAAGTTGTTGTAACTGTCCCATAGTCAGTCTCAGAAACCTTCAATTCGTGAACACATTAATAGGCGTGAGACGATGATATCCACGCGTATTAAAAAAATCATCAAAGTCTGAGGTGGTTGAGGGAAACTCAACCCTTATTTCGTTTGCGATTTTTTGTAATATTTTACTGCCAATCAACTCAGATGACTGTCCACGCAAGGCTTTCTCATACCACGCGTCAAGTTCATCCTCGGTTATCACACTCTGAATTCGACTGGCATTGCCAAATTGTTTCAGGACAGATACGAGAATGTCTTTTTCAGATTCCTTACAAACAATAATTATCCGATCCGCGGAAATCGCACTGCTTATATGCTCTACAGTTGTCGGTGTGAGGGATATGTGCTTTATTTGGATAGCAACCCCAAAATTCGCCCACATATCAAGACCTCTGTCTGCCGCGTTGGTAACACCCACCCGATACACCTTCGCGGCTTGATATACTTCGGTTGTATCCTCGGACAATCCGAGAACCTTTTCGGTGAAGTCGGAGAACTCGCTTAGGATCGTATCGTTAATGTTGTCGATTCGCATTCCGGCTTTTACTTCAAGGACTTCCAACAGTGTCAAGAACAAAGCATAAACCACAATCTCAAATATCTTGTCAACGCTCCGCGCTAGTCCGGGACTCCGTGTAAAACCCTCTATGAAATTCTTTAGGGCAAAAGAGCGAGTATCCGCTCGTAAAACCACAGACAGGCCAGACGACATTTGGGACAGTCGACCTCTTAGCGCGTCATAGATATAAGCTTCAACTTTCCCTTTGCTGTTTCGATTTATCTTTCCCAACTGTATCAAAACTGCTGGAGGTATAGCGTTGGCGTTAAAAAGGTCGTCCTGATATCTGGCACTTGACGTAGAGACGCGACCAATCAACCTGAGAGAAATTTCATCTCGCCATTTGCGTGAAGGTGTTCGATAGGTTTCCAAGTCGCCAAGGTCGATATCTTCCTCAATTCTATCTCTATAAAGTATCTCTGCAATTTGTATCGGCTTGTAAAAATGAACTCTGGCTTTTCTGATAACAGTGTCAAGATGGTCTTGGGCTGTTTTATTGTCCATTAGGCATAAAGGTTAATTCTATTTTCAAAGAGAAACAATTGTTCCTCAGGTTGTATCAGGGGTTCGCGCTGTTTTAATGTCTGTAACATCTTCTCTGCAATGGCATGGACGACAGGAATAGCGACACTATTTCCAGTCTGTTTTCTAATCTGCGTCATGTTTCCTACAACGTTGAAATCTTCAGGAAAACCTTGTAGGCGGAGTAACTCTCTACTAGAGGGGCGCCGGACCCCGTTTACTAAGAGATAGTTGTGAGAGGCACCGGCTCTCAGCGCACACGAGAAAGGTAACACCGAAATGTTGCCGCCTTTGTTTTCGTGCCATATAGAAGGGTAAAAGGGGATGATTTTGCACTTTTCACGTCGCGATTTTTGGATACGTGTCGATGCAAATAGACTCGGTTCAATATTTTCGTCAGATTCTAATATCTCAGCAAGGGATTTGGACACACCGACAGGTTTCGGAAATTCAAATGCTATTGGTTCGCGAAACCCGGCGATGAAAATTCGTTCCCGTTTCTGCGGCAATCCGAAGTCAAGAGCATTTAGCACCTTATGATAAGTCGTATATCCCAATTGCGACAGTTGTTCCTCTATAACAGCGAAAGTTTGTCCCTTGTCGTGAGTCAGCAATTGCTTTACATTTTCAAGGAGAAAGGCATCCGGCTGTTTCTGTTTCAGAATCCGAGCGATGTCGAAAAACAGGGTGCCGCGTGTATCCTCAAAGCCTTGCTTGTCCCCGATAATGCTGAAAGGTTGACATGGAAAGCCTGCTAATAGAATATCGTGGTCAGGAATATCAGATTCGCTAATTTCGGTAATGTCGCCAGCAGGCAACTCACCAAAGTTACGTTCGTAGGTTTGTTGGGCATACCTATCCCATTCGGAACTAAATACACAAGTTCCGCCTAACCTTTCATAAGGGAGGCGCATTCCGCCTATTCCAGCAAAGAGATCGATGAAGTTAAAGTTGTTCATTATACATCGAGTATAGCATAGCTCATTGGGGGACATCAAGTTTTTCACGCATACTACAAGCTGACAACTCAGGTTATATTCTAAGGCAACCCATGACTCTTTGTCAAGTGAAAATCGATAGATAGGGTCTCTTCACCAAATAAATCGGTACATCGGCTTCTCCAAGAAAATGCCGAGAAGCCCCCAGACACTTCCTACCAAGAATTCGCCCAAAATCAACCCTAAAAAGAACGGCGCGACCCGTCGATACGTCTGCACGCCCCCAAAACGTAGAATCGCTAACTTGATGAAATAACTAATGAAAACCGAAAACCAGAAAAAGTTCACCGCCCACGTTCCAGAGATCGCATACCCAATCGGATACAGGGGCCACCAGAAAAAACGGAGTCGGACGAGTGTAAGCCCAAACGCAAACAGCAATCCGAAGACCATGGCGATCAACGATGGAATGTTCACAGGCATCGGGTTCGTCAGCCAATTTTGGGTACGGTTGAATACGGAACCCGACCAGACCTCTATCGCACCACTCTCATAACCGAGGTGCAGTGCCCCCCAAAACGAAGCGAAAGGGCTCAACACCATCGCGAGGAGCATCGCGACCGCAATCCGTCGTGAAGAACTCCGCGATCGCTCTGCCAATTTCAATCCTTCCAACTGATGCGGCATCGTATTGCCCCGATACGCGCGATTGAAGCAGAATACCAGCGAAAAAAGTGCCAGATTTTGTCCACCGAGTTTACGCATCCCAAACATTTTCGGGAGCAAGACATCAGGTCCCATGGAGCGTAAATCGTGAATCGGTGGACCGAGTTCAGCACGGACGCGGGTAATCACGGTCACCGTCGTTAGATGGATAGCGAAGACAAGGACTGCCACCCAGAACGACATCCCCGCAACCCACCAAAAACCGGTGAGGATCAGAAACCCAAAGATAAGCCCTAACACCGCAGTGCGATAGGACATCGGCTCGTTTGATGCCGTTCTGCTGCTGCCGCGCCATGCCTGTGTAAGTACATTCCGCAAATGGTCTCGCGCGCTCCACAACGCCATACACAACACACCGACACAGACCCCAAACGACTGGTCAAAGATGAATGGGAACCCCGGAATCCGCTGCAAACCAGCAATACTCCCGAAGATCATCTCAAACTTCCAGAAGATGTAGAAGAACCAAAATGTAAACGAAAGGTCAAGCGGAATGAAATACGCCATTCCGATCACAAACGGAAAGAAAACGATCGGGGTCCAGCCAATTGCGTTCCACGGTTTCGTCGTAAATAGCGGGCGCAGATCGTAGAACTCGCCCCCCAATCCTGGAAAGTTTGGAAATAGGAAGTGCAGTCCGTTAACCACATCTACCCCACCGGCGATGATGATCCCGACCCACAGCGGTTTTGAACGGAAGAACCGCGGCGTTGTCATCTGAAACGGCAACTCAATAATCGGATAACTGAGCCGTTCCACCTCAATCCACTGCTTTCGTAGCATCACATTGATGCAAAACGTCGTGAAAAGTAGGACGATGATAAACCCGCTCCACGCCAACACAGGTCGCCACCATAACTCAATATGTGGGCGCAGATAAAGACTCGACTCGCCTGTAAAATAGACGGTTAAACGGTTCTTATCTGTCAAGGCAAGCCAGTCGGGGAGATAGCGGTGAAAAAGCGTGCCCCACTCATTCTCCTCTGTCGCTAACCAACCGACCGTGGCGATATTCGTAATGATGACCTCAAACAGATCGTGTCCACAGATAGCGGATGCTACGGATAGCATTGCGTAGAGCGTCAACAATTCGCCTTGGGTGAGTGCGGCACGCGGCGCGAATTTATGAAGGAAGGTATTGAGAGCAATCAGGACAGCGAGTGCGAAGATGGTATTGAAGAAGAGGGACATCGTCGTCGGGAATCCCTGATCCCAACGTAGCGATGCGAAGACCCAATAATTGTTAAAGGGAATCAGCGCGAGTCCAAGCCAAATAATCCGCCAACGGATTCTCTGGCGAGGAGACGTAGCGTGGGTAGGTGAGTGTTGCAGCATAAATGATCCCAGTCAAGAAGCGTGTCACATTACCTATTAATTTACAATGCCATTATACCTCAGAATTGCACCTCACTCAAGATTTTTATTTGCAAAATTAAAGCGAAACTGCTAAAATACCACTAAAATTAACCCCAAACAATCTTCTGATTTCCCAAGCAAATGGACACTATAAAAGAGGCACACTATAACCTCGGTATCGCTTATCTGGAGGCGGGACAATATAGCAGAGCCGTCCCTGAATTTGAAGCAGCTATAAAGTTGGATTCAAACTTCATAAGTGCACACTGCGCGCTCTGCCGCGCCTACCTTGAACAGGACAAATTAGAACAAGCACGCACAGCTGTCACAGCGGCGTTAAAACTCGAAGCTACTCACCAACCCGCATTGTTACTATGTGACACCATCACACAAGCGTACTATAATAAAGGGAAAGAACACTTTAACGCTGAACGTTACGAGGAAGCTGTTTCAACATTCCAGAAAACCTTAACGCTTGATGCCAATATAGAACGCAGTTCGCAGGACTCCGATATTGAGAATAAGCATATCTATGCACATCTCGGTGCTGCTTATATCGGGCTGAAAGCGTATCAAGAGGCAATTGATGCATTACAAAACGCGATAGCCTTAGATGCCGATCTGGTCGATGCACATTACAACCTCGGCTATGCCTACGTCGAGCAGGGATCCTATGATCAAGCAATACCACACCTCGAACGTGCCATCGCCATCGCTCCGAACTTCAAGCGTGCTCACTACAACCTTGCACGCGCCCATCGAGAATTAGGCAATCTGGAAGCGGCGACACATGCTCTTACAGAAACATTAAGACTTGATCCGAACTATCAACGCGCCCACAAACTCGCAAACTCGATAAAACAGGCGCATTACAATAGAGGTATCACCTACCTTAACGATGAACGCTATAGCGAGGCCATTACAGCCTTTCAGAACGCTATAACCCTCGATCCTGATTTTACCACTGCGCACTACAACCTGGGGTTAACCTATCTCAAGATGGAAATCTACCCCCGCGCTGTAGATGCCCTTCAGCAGACGATAGCCCTGGACAGCACCTATAAAGCTGCACATCATTCGCTTGCACTCGCCTACTTGGGACAGCAAGAACTCGGAAAGGCGAGGGATGCCGCAAGAGAAGCGTTGAAACTGGACTCGAACTATCAACCTGCAATCTCCCTTTTAGAAGCGATTGATCCGACTTTCACACCGCCAGCAACACAACCTGCTACACCTTCCGTTGATGATGCAGAAAATGCACCCAATGTACCAGCAGATACCAACGTTAATTCTCAACCCACACATCAACCGCCAGATGCTATCCGACAGGTAGACGTTCCTTCTCGTCCATCCGAATCATCTGAGCAAACAACACCTGATCCCGACACATCGGATGTGAAACGAGACTTAGAGCGAGGGCTTGTTTTTTTGAACAATGGACAGTACAATCACGCCGCCGCCGCGTTCAAAAGAGTGATAAAGGCGGATCCAAGTTTGGTAGAGGCACACTACGGTTTAGCACAGGCTTACCTTGAAATAGGCGCGTTTGACGATGCCAAAGCTGCCACGGAAGAAGCACTAAAACGCAATCCAAAACATCAGAAAGCGCGCGAACTCCTGCAAGTGATACAGTTCGCCAGAAACAGGGAGAAAAATCGGAAAATCAAGAAGAAAGTCCTGAAATACACTGCGGTTTTCGGGGTTATTGCGGTCGGAACTTTTGTTCTAATCAAGTTATGTATAATCCCAGGACCTTGGTGCAATGGACCTATACCCCCCGACTTATCAATCGCAGTTTCTTTAGAGGAACCTTCAGGAAACGGTTTCCTT
>CAZGAW010000101.1:0-6191 GCA_964523645.1 uncultured bacterium
GAAATACCGGTCTATGTGGAAGATAAGGCATATCTTGATAAGGCGAGGGAATATCTTGATGTGAATGACTACAAAGCCTGTGCAATTTATCTCCGTACTGCTTTTGAGATAATGATTGAGGAATTTTGTGACGCGAAACGTCTTCCAGTTAGATACCGCCGGAGTCGAGATAAACTGGACAGTCAGGATTTCTGGGATCCGATAAAGGTTGAAAATGGGAAGTCTGGCTTTTTAGATGTATCGCTTATTAGAGATATTGAGTTGTATAGAACCCGTATCCTAAACCCACTCAGCCATACGACTATCACAAACATACCGAAGAAAGAGATTGAGGATGCGATTGAAGCGGTGGAACGTCTTAAAACTGCACTGCAATAGAACAAATGCAGCAGCTTGCAAATTAACCGCCCAATACGCTATAATTCAATTCCATAAGGAGGATATGACATAATGGATGTTAAAGACGCGATTCTTTCAAGACGGACCATTTTCAAGTTCAAACCGGAACCCGTGCCGAACGATGTCATCGAACAGGTTTTCAGCTACGGGATATGGGCACCGAATCACCATGTCACCGAACCGTGGCGCTTCACCGTCATTGGCGAAGAGACGAAGTTGATCCTTGCCGACCGCTACCGCGAGATTAAGATAGAAGATACACCCGACCACGTTGATGCCGAGAATCTTGCCAAAATCGGTGAACTCGCTTATGAGAAATTCATGTCCAAGCCGACGATTATTGCGGTTTCGTGCATACAAGAGGGTGACGAGCAACGCCGACGCGAAGACTATGCCGCTGCCTGCTGTGCAGTACAGAACGTCCAACTCGCCGCCTGGGATGCAGGGGTCGGGATGCAGTGGAGCACCGGTAGAATCACACTTGAAGAGCAGACGTATCAGTTGTTAGGTATTGATTCGTCTCAAGAGTACATCATCGGCTTCTTCTACACGGGTTACCCGGCTGACATCGGCGCACCGAAACGTCAACCTGCAGGCGAGTTTATCCGCTGGGTAGCATAATGTGCATATAAAAATAGGGCTTAAACGGAATTGACATTATGTTTCAACGTATTAGAGACACTCTCAAAAGAGAGCGAGAACTTAAAGCCCAAGTCAGCGCGGAAGCCAAAGCGGAAGGCAGAGCGGAAGGCAGAGCGGAAGCTTACCGAGAGATCGCGGAATGGAATCGCCGCGGAATGGAAGCTGAGGCGCGCGGAGAGAAATTTACGGAGCCGCCGCCTGCCCCACTGCAAAACCACTAAGTGTTTAGCTCCCTTGTAGATGCTTAAAGGGTTAACCCATACGCTGTCTTGGCGTTTTGCCAAAAGAACTTCGCCTTGACCGCATCACCTTTCGTGCTGAAGTAGGCATCCACAATCTGTTGCACGACTTTATACGGCGCGAAACGTTCCGAGACGGGCCAATTGCTCCCGTAGATAAGTCTGTCCTCACCAAACGCATCCCAGAGGACATCAACCGTTGGGGTATAGTAAGCGACATCCGTTGGGGCAGGGATTTGTCCCGTGTGTTCTGCGAGTCCAGATACCTTGCAATAGATATTTGGGTAGCGGGCGACTTCGTGGATCGCGGAAACCCAATTCGGATCGGGCGGCTCTTCTGATATTCGTACACCTGCGATGTGATTGATAACGATGCGCATCTCCGGTGTATGTTCAACTAAGGTTGGCAAAGTTGATAACATTTCAGGATTAATCAGCAGATCCAGCGTGAGATCTTTCGCTGCCAACTTTTCGATGTTGGCTAAGAACGGGTCGCCACCGATTGCGCGTAGATGTCCGCCGCCGAGGCGTATCCCGCGGAAGAGTGGATTCGCGGAAAATCGGTTCAAGTGGTTTTCAAAATTAGCGTCGTCGGGTTCTAAATGCCCGACAAATCCTACAATGAACGGTTCATCTGCGGCGAGGTCCAAAATCCACTGGTTGTCCTCAAGCCATTTGCTTGCCTCAACGACAACAGTGCCTGTCGCACCTTCTGGGACTGCAAGTGCTTTGAAGTCTTCCGGCATAACTTTTCGGTAAAGCACGTCGTCATCTGGGTTTGGCCACGGTACACCTTCAGGACGTGTTGGATCGTAGAAATGTGTATGTGTATCAATAATCATTTTTTACTATGGCCTCCTGTTATGATTAGGTTGGTACGTTCTATGCATAATTCTGTTTTTCGCTTCCCTTTTAATATTAGACATTTTATCGTAATAGGGCTCTTAACCTATTTGCTGTCCGGGTGTAATCCCGCCGATCAGGCACAGCAACAACAGAAGCGGGAACTTCAGCGTGATGTCCTAAAACTCAGAATGGGTCAGACACTCAATCCGACAGATGCTGAAGGGCATATACAGCTCGGTAACACCTATCGTGAATTGGGTGAATATGAGAACGCGATAGAATCTTTCCAAAACGCCATCGCCCTTGATGATGAACACCATCACGCCTATAACAACCTCGGTTTAGTTTATACCGACCTCGGTTTGTTTGCACTTGCGATTGATATGTTTCTCGCTGCCCTTGAGTTATCACCCGGAAACCCTGCCTTCTCTAACAATCTCGGCTATGCTTACGACATGACAGACCAATTTGAGGAAGCACTTGCTGCCTTTCAAGACGCGATTGAGACGGAGCCGACCTTTGTCGATGCCTACTATAACTTGGCGAACGCCTATCTCCATCGTGAGATGTATCAGGATGCCATTAAATATTACGAGGCAGCCCTCGAAATAGAAGACGGTGAGGCTGATGAGTATTTTAACATCGGTCTCGCTTACGAGGAGAGCGGAGAATTTCTGCGCGCTATCCAATCCTACGAAAAAGGGTTATCCCTTGATGACAGTGACGCGGAAGCCTACTATCGTCTCGCACTCGCCTACCAAAAAAATGGCGATCCGCTCATGATGCGCCGCTATCTCGAGATTTTCTTAGAACGTGCCGAGGGGATTCCTTACCTTAAAGAGCAGCTCCACACCGCCGAGCAGATGTTTGATAGGTAGCCTTTACTTATTTTCTTTTCTCAAAATCAGCAAAAATTCCGACTTCATTCCATCCGGGTTCTTATTTTTTCGAGCACCGAAGAGTTTCCGCGTTTTAATCCTATCCTCGTAGATTTTCTCAAACACGAACCCGCGTTCCGTGAAGTATTCCATCAATATCCGCCATATTTCAACCAGTATGCCATCGATCCGTGGGTTTCCAACGAAAATACAGGCAGCCGCGTTCGGTTTCAATTGAGTCATCGAATTTTCAAGGGCGTTGACCGTATGGCAAAAATAGGAATCAAGCCGTTTCTGAAGGTCTTCCCGAGTCAGCATCTCCCTGATTTTATCCAACGTTTCGGTCTGAATCACGCGGTCTGCCTTCCGATACGGAATTTCAAGTCGTGATAGTTCGCGAACCTCTTCCTCGGTGTGTCCTAACCAGAAGAGATCCATCTTTGTAGAACGGATATATTCTTGCGCTTGGAGATACGGCGGCGATGTGATGAGCGCATCGCATGCTCGCGGTACAGCGACGTAGGACGAATCGACACCTCCCTGAAATTCGACCTCCCCCAAATCTTCAAAGTGGTGCTGCGTGTGCATCATAAAGTCGTTAAGGGCCCTTAACGTTTTCAAGGAGAGACTCCGAGTCATCTCTTCTAACTGTTCTCTCCAATTTTCCTTGAGAAGTTCCGCTATAGCCTTCAACTTACGCTTGGATCTGGCGAGTTTAGGCGTTCTGTCCTCTGTGTAAGAGAAACGTTTGCTAACCTTCAACAACGCAGATTTGATGATGGTTGAATAGATGCCAGCGTCTATGTTGCTAACGAAACCCCAATACTGCGAAAGCACATCTAAAATCTCCACGGCGTACCAGTAGTCGACATTCGACCAATCCGGTATAAACGCTTGTTCACTTTTTTTCATCCCGTCTAACAATTGACACAGATGCCCTTCACGCAATATCTCTTTCTCACGATAGACCTTCAACGGCATGATGTGATTCAAAAGCGGATTCAGATCCAATAGAACAGCATTGCGTTTGCACAAATATGCCTCGACTCCAACAGTTCCCGAACCCGCGAACGGATCAACAATCCAATCCCCTGCCTTTGTGTAGGTATTGATGGCGTAACGAACGACTTGCGGGATGAATTTCGCTGGATAGGCAAAGATAGCATGTGTCAGGTAACCAGTGTCCTTGATTTCGGGGACTAATTCTCGGAAGGAAACTAACGCTACTCCATCAGAGGAGGTATCGTCTGATGGTGGCTCAGGTTCGTTATCTATGGGAAAAAGCGTGAATTGTTCTGTCAGATTACGGTTTTTCATAAACCACGACGAGGTTTGTCAAACAAGTTTTGACTTGGGCATTCAGCGCTATTCCAACTCTTCCTCTGTAAGTTGAAAATCAAACACCGCTTGGTCCTCTTCCGTTGCTTCTGTTTCTTCCTCTGTCAACTGAAAGTCAAAAACTTCTTCCGCTTCTTCAACCGCTTCTATCTCTGTGTCAGAAGGCGCGGGGATTTGAGTTTGTTCCGTCGGTTGCGGCACTTCTTGGGCAGTGGCATCCGTCGTTTCGAGTTTCGGGGCACTCGCACCGAGGATCGTCAATCCCACAATCGCCACAACAGAGAGGCTCGTAACCGTCAAAGCAATTGGGCGTTTCCAAAGCACCTCACGCTCACTTCTGTCTAAGAACGGGAGGAGGAGCAGTAGCACCATACCGACCGTCGGGATTACAAATGTCCCAATGATTTCAAACGGACCTTGGAAGTATTTCAGGAGTTGAAATAGGAATAGGAAATACCATTCCGGTCGCGGGTCATAATCCGCGTTCGTTGGGTCAGCAACATCTTCAAGCGGGACAGATACAAACAGCGCAACGCATGCCAATACCACGAAAAGGATTAGCATGCCGACAACGTCTTCAAAGACTTGGTCTGGATAGAAGGGTTTCCCGCCTTTCATCTCTTCTGGGGTGTTCTCTGTTGTGCCTGAAGAACCGTAGTAGCGGACGAAGAAGAGATGCACACCCACCAAACCGAAAGCCAGCCACGGTAACCAGACGGTATGGAGCGCGTAAAACCGGGCAAGTGTCACCGCGCCTATCTCCGTCCCGCCGCGCAGGACTTTCGCTACAAAATCACCGAGTAGAGGCGCAGTGCTGGCGATTTCGACACCCACGACTGTTGCCCAATATGCTTTCTCATCCCATGGAAGGAGATAACCCGTAAACCCGAAGCCGAGGACGACGAGTAGCAAGAGCACACCGAATATCCACGTTAATTCGCGCGGGGCTTTGTATGAGCCGTAGAGAACGACGCGGAGCAGGTGTAGAAAGACGATGATGACCATCGCGCTCGCGCCCCAATGGTGCAAACCCCGCACAAACGCACCGAACGGGACCTCTTCACTGATATAGGTAACGGCGTTATGCGCATGTTCCGGTGAAGGCGAATAGTATAACGCCAGAAACGCACCCGTAGCGGCTTGAAGCAGCAGCAGAAACATCGCCAAACTGCCGAGCGAGAAAAGCAGGTTGATATGCTTCGGCAAAGGTTTGCGCAGGTGCGCGGAGAATTCTGTCAACGGGAGACGTTCTCTGAGAAATTGCCGCATCTACGTCTCCTTCACATACAGAATGCCGGCTTCGACTTTCGTTTCGAGTTTCTGCAAGGGTTCGGGCGGCGGACCGGCAACAACGGTGCCGTTCTTGTCAAATATAGCCCCGTGACACGGACAGAGGAAAGATTCCTGCTTTTCGTCCCATCGGACGAGGCAACCCAGATGTGAACAGGTTCGCGAAAAAACGCGCCACACTCCGCCACCCGCATCGGTTACATAGACGGAGCGTTTCTTTGTCGCTTGAACCCAACCGTCTTTTGCCGTGAAGGTATAGTCTACCTTTTTAAAACGGCTGTTTTTGAGTCGGTCGGCGAGCCCCAAGTCAACCCATTTCGACTCCCCTTTTTTGAAGGCAGGCGAAATCGCGAAACCGATGAGCGGAATTCCGGCAGCAAGCCCCAGAATTCCGCCGATAAACGCGGTCGAGATTTCTAAAAATGAACGTCTACCCTTTTTCTCCATCCATTTCTCCTTTGTGTTGACTATCAGCCATCAGCCATCGGCTGTCGGTTAAGAGAGATTTTGGTAACAATTTCCTCAACTTGGAGACCTCTTTAACCCATAACCCATAACC
>CAZGAW010000101.1:6291-19619 GCA_964523645.1 uncultured bacterium
ATTTTGGTAACAATTTCCTCAACTTGGAGACCTCTTTAACCCATAACCCATAACCAACAACTATTACGGCTTCTTCCACGTTTGCCCTTCAAAGGGTCTTCGCAGATCGTAGCGTCCCTCTTCGAGAACAGGCAGTGTCCCGTCGTTAACCATGAGTTCAAGCGGTAACTCCTTGGTTTCCATCGGCATAGTGACGACATTTTTGATGCGGAGCGATTCATAGATAGCCAGCATAATTTCGAGTGTATAACGGGCTTGAACGCCACTGCCGCGATGGTCAGAAATGTCACCCTCAATCCATTCGATCAGTTCCTGAAACTGGTTCTTCGGCTCTGGTGCTGGCGTGATGGTTTGCCATCCCTTCGCGTCTCCGTTCTGGAGCAGAAGCGTGCCGTCAGGTCCGTTACGAATTTGTCCTTCTGTTCCGGCGATTTTGGGATGAGCGATTGAGGGTTCCGGCAGATCGCCTTCGTAAATACCGCGGGCACCGCCTTCAAAGCAGACTAAACCCATACAGAGGTCCTCGCAAATCGTGCGACGTTCCCACCGATCGGTCTCCCGAGAGGTCTGTCCAATGACCCAGAGCGTTTCGGGGTCAGACAGAATGAAACGCCAGCCATCGATGGCGTGTGTCCCTGTATTCAGCAGTCCGGCGTGCCTTTTCGCGCTATGATGAACAGTCGTTGGTTCACCGATCGCGCCTGCAGCGACGAGCCTGCGGGTCTCTATATTTGCAGGCGAATATCTACCTTGGTGACCGATGATAAGTTTGACATCGTTCTCTTCGCAAGCAGCGAGCATAGCGTCGGCTTGTCCGAGTGAGGCTGCCATCGGCTTCTCACCGATAATCCCTTTCACACCTGCTTTCGCCGCTGCGACGGTGGCTTCCGCCCGCGGTCCTTGCCATGTTGTAATACTAACGATGTCCAAATCCTCTTTTGCCAACATTTCATCGACATCGGTATAGATAGCCGGTATGTCGTATTCATCGGCAGTCCGTTCCGCGGCTTCTTCAAAGATGTCCATTGCTGCCACGACTTCTGCATCGGGGTTGTTACTCCATGCCCTGGAGTGTGACCTACCCATGCCGCCGGCACCAATGATTCCAACCCGGTATGTTTGATTTGCCATCTGTTGGGTCTCCTTATCTTGGCGTAGTTTGCATGCTAACAGTTTGAAACCGTGTTGAACTATTCTATCACTCCACCCTTGTTTTTGTCAAATCGTTTCCCTTGACAAACGGGTGTGTAAATATTTTGTCAAAGGCATAAATGGAGGTACCAACTCGTTCCTATCCAGATTACGGATATATGATTTTCCATTCCTTAGTCCTGTAAGGACGCTATGTTTATAGAGATAGATTTCCCCGAGGTCCCTCAGCCCTGTAAGGGCGGCATGTGGAGTAGCCGTTTTTTACAAGATTCTGTCAAAAACTTTATACACCCTCAGGATGATTTAGTTTTCCAAAATTTTAGATATTCGGTTTTAGCGGATTCCCTGTAGGAGCGAGTGTTTTTGATAGGGTGTTTCCCCCATGCTCGCGACGCTTCGGCTAAACCGGATAAAAACCTTAAAACTAAATAGCCCTGACACACCCTTGACAAACCTTTGGAAACGTTGCAAACTATAGAAGCAGTATAGATTTTTAGACTACATCGAAAGAGAGGACATTACCAGATGGCAGACTATGAAGATAAAGGTTCACAGATTCGAGTGACAAACCTTGAGGCTTACCCGATGGGTGTGAAAGCCTATGTCAAAATTGAAACGAATATGGGTGTCACGGGTTGGGGCGAAATCAACAATATGGAGACAACCGTCACCTGTGCGTTGGCGCGTTCGTTGTCGGAAATGATTATCGGGGAGAACCCAACGCGCATTGAGCATCACTGGCAACGCCTTTTTCGGGCACATCGCAACATTCGGGGCGGTGGCTTGATGGTGCATACCATCTCTGCTATTGATATGGCACTCTGGGATATTGCTGGAAAATTGTGGGGAGTACCCGTCTATCGCTTACTCGGGGGTCCCTGCCGCGATAAAATTTGGAAATATCCAAGTCCAAAAGCAATTAAAACAGGACCCGGCGGCTCGCAACCCTTCGCTGGCACCCCTGATGAAATCGTCGAGCTCGTCCAACGCGTGCGCGATGCACGGGAGAAGGTCGGTTCCGATGGTGCCGTGATGTTCGATGCACATAGCTGCTTGCCACCACCTATCGTCAAACAATTCGCAAGTTACCTACAACCCGACGACCTACTCTTCCTTGAGGAAGCATGGGTACCGGGCAATATTGAGGTGATGCGTAAAATACGGGAATCCGTGCCTGTACCACTCGCCACCGGAGAGCGCGACCGCACAATATGGGAGGTTCGCGAAATCCTTGAAGCGCAAGTCATTGACATCCTTCAGCCCGATGTTGGACACGGTGGCGGTATTACGCAGGTCAAAAAGGTCGCAGCCCTTGCCGAGGCGCATCACGTCCCGATCGCACCGCACTGCACGATGTCCTACCTCGGTCTCACTGCGAGTTTCCACCTATCCGCTGCCGTGCCGTTTTTCCTTATCCACGAAGGCTATGAGAACGTCCTGCCGGACGGCGTTGCCCACAAAACGTGGGAGATGGACGAAGAAGGTTATGTTTCTCTACCAGAAGGACCCGGTTTAGGTGTTACCGTAGATGAAGCGAAAGTTATTGAAGTCGGGCAGGAAGAGGGGCGACGTTTCACCTGGCCGAACAGTCGATTGGCAGACGGCTCCATCGCCGATTATTAGGATCATACGCACGCTTCCTTTTAGCACATTGATTTCCGGGAAAAATAACCGTCTCTGCTATCGATAGGAGGGAAGAAACGCCCCAGCAAAACACTCCGATTCCCGACGAATATTAGGTGTCAGTCGTCAGTTATCAGCAGTCGGTTAAAGAAGATGCCGATGTCGTCAAACCTCTTATAACTGAAAACTGAAAACCGATAACTGACAACTATTCTTTGATACGGTAAGTCAATTCAATTTTCACGTTTGTTTTTTTACGGAGGAGGGATATATTGCAGCTTGGCGACCCACGTCACGCCTGCGTCCGTAAAAACCTCCGTGAAGCCTCCGTGAAAGTGAGCGTATCTTCGGAATATTTATAGTAAATTCTAAAAATAAGTGCACACTTTAGAAACAAAGCACCCTTCCGCCGCTGGCGAGGTTTCTAGAGGAAACACCCTATCAAAAACACCTCGCCTTCCCGTGAGTGTATCGTTAATTGCGGGATTTACTATAAAGGCATGAAATCCGATAATTTGTAGCACAAACTTTCGAGTTTGTGTCAGAAGAACGTGTGTTTTTGCAAGAGTTTCCATCTCATAGGACGTGCTACGGAAACCACAATTGCGTAAGTCCTGAATTTCTTAAAACGGAATTCCTCTGTTGGCTGCTGTAGAGTTATTTGGTTTTCGGATTTACCATAAATACCCCAACTATTTCCCCACAACAAAAAAATTTTGCATAAAATTCATTTTATGCAACCTTTCCTTCCTTAAAATACGACATAACGTCACGAGGCATTCATTTCGGCGAAGCTTGTAGGTCTCCGAAATTTGCTATTAGATGACTTTGGAGGATGATCGTGAAAAACGAAGATGTTGATCTAATTCAACGCGTCTTGTCGGGTGATGAAAGCGCGTTCACCACACTGGTCGAAAAGCACCGAAAATGGGTGCATTCGCTCGCATGGCGCGAGATCGGTGATTTCCACGCCGCACAAGAGATTACGCAGGACACCTTCATACAGGCGCATAAGTCGCTTCCCAGTTTGAGAGACCCGAACCGTTTTTTAGGGTGGTTGTACGTCATAGCGAAGCGTCAGTGTATCGAGTGGCTGCGGCGAAAGCCGATGATGATGCAGTCACTGGATGCGATGCCGGAAGCCGAATTAGAGAGACTGTCCTACGCACGATATCTTGAGGAAGAGCGAGCACACGCGTCAACGGATGGACTCCGTGAAATCGTGGAACGTCTCCTCCAAAAACTGCCAATCGGTGAACGTTCTGTGATGGTATTACACTATTACAAGGGTTTGACGTGTGAAGAGGTGAGCGCGCTGTTGGATGTATCGCTGAATACGGTAAAAAGTCGGTTGTATCGCGCTCGAAAACGATTAGAGACGGAGGAATCAATGCTTCGCGAAACCTTAGGTACAAATGTGCTAAAAAGCGAACCACGCCGCGTTGACTTTCAAGCAACTGCAGCAACGGAAACCGGTAAACATTTAGCGGAAGGCGGTTTCAATTTCAACCATACCGATAAGGTTTTCACATCGTCTGGCTTCCACACAAGCGGGCGTAGCGATGGGGATCCAGTACCGATGTACATGTTGCTGCACTATCTTAACCATGGTGGGATTGACATCTTTAGATTTCCTTTAGTTGTGGGTAGTTCTTGGGAGCAGAAAGGTGCTTACAAATCACATGCAATGGCAACCGTGGAAGGTTATGAAACGGTAAATGTATCCGCAGGCACTTTCTCGGCATGCCTAAAGCATAAAACTATTTTCACGAATGCTGACGTTGAGATCGTTGAAGGTGCCGATGCTGAATTGCGAAACGCCCTTGTAAACGGGACGCGTTATCTGTGGTTCGCGAAGGGCGTTGGGCTCGTGAAGATGCGCTATGAGCACTCGAATGGTGTTGTCACAGAAGCCGAATTGCTTAAGTATGAAATTCCGATTCAGGACGAGGCGTATCTTCCAGCACAGATAGGCACGCAGTGGACATACAAGTGGCATAACACCTATCGCGACGAAGCAGTTATTGAAGAATGGTCTGTCATCAGGAATTTCCGACGGTTAGAAAATCTTGAGAACCCGATGGAACTTGCATCGGCAAGGTATGCGGTTAAGATTGATGCTGATAATCCGCGTGTCGCTACTGTTGAATGTGTGCTAACGCCGAAAGCCGTGAGTGACACAAAAGGCGATCAAAAGCCGCTGCTCTTATCCATGAGTCGTTTTGGAACTGAATGGCTCTATGATGGATATGGTCGTTATCTGCAAGACTTGACAGTTACTGATACGAATGGGAAGGTGCTGGTCATTGAAGAGATTGATAAAACGCAGTGGGCGGTTGAAACCCGCGATGCATCGCCTGTAACGCTGCGCTACAAAGTATTGCTAAATCATGATGAGCGGGAGTGGCATTGGGGCAGGGACGAGGCACCTTATGCTCAAGATGATTGTGTTTTCTGGCCCGGATACGCGCTGTTTATAGTTGGAGAAGTTAGCGATATTGAACTGTGTATTGATGTGCCTGATAATTGGGCGGTCTCAACACCTTGGGAACCGATTGAACCGAATAGGCACCGTTTTATTATCACAGATCAGAACGACCTGATGTATGCGTATCTTGTACTCGGCGAACATGCTGAACGTCTGGTAGAAACCGGAACCGCAAAGATTGTGCTTGCGCTCGGTGAACCCTTTAAAGCGGCTATGGATGAAATGGAGCAAGTTGTTGCGGCACTGCTCCGCATGTATTCAGAGATTTTTGGTGGCACGCCAAAAGATCAACTCCTATGTGTTGCGAACCCTTATGGCGGGAAAGAATACAGGAGCGGTGGTATGTCCCGACGTAGCATGAGTATTTTAGTAGGGAACCTGTTAGATGAAGCCAACAGAGGTTTTTGGTTACCCGTGGTAGCACGCCTGGTTTGTTATCTCTGGAATGGAAGTTATCTTGATATTCGGTATGGAACAGATGCCATCAGTTTTAAGGAACAGGAATACTGGTTTTGTGCGGGTTTTACGCAATATTATTCAGAGATCGTCCCGGTCCGTCTTGGACTTACCTCTGAAAGCGATTTTCTCAGAAATCTTGAACGGACATGGGAGGCGTACCTATCTCGACAGGGTGAGCTTTCTATCCACGAAGCAGGGGCAGATAAGTCTGCCAACCGTGAACTCGTCTATGACGGTGGAAGTCTGATTGCTGCGGCTTTGGACTTGCATATCCGTTCACTTACGGAAAACCGAAGCAGTTTAGACGATGTGATGAAACAGATGTATCGGAAGTTTGGTCTGACGGGTGTCCCTTATACAATGAACGATGTCATCAGAATTGTGAGTCAAATTACAGGTGAGGATTTTAAACCGTTCTTCCGCAAATATGTGACCGGGACGGAACAATTACCCTTAGAGGCATACCTTAAAGACGCAGGTGTAGAAGTTGAGATAGAATTTGGCGAAAGACTCCCGCGTATTGGTTATATCGTGCATGAAATGCTCGGTATTGGTGGAATCGAGGGACCTCCGGGCGGAGGCATGTTCATCGACAATTCACGTCGGTATCAAGATAATGATCAATTGGTAGGCATCAACGGCACGCCGGTGAAAACGTTTGACGACATCAGAAGGGTTGCCGTGGATTGGAAATCCGGTGATGTGGTGGAACTAACGCTTGAAAGAGAGGATAGGGAAATTATCCTACCCGTCACGTTAGGAGGGGACGCGTCTAAGAAGCCGCCGTTGGAAGCGGATACGATTGATGTTGCCCTCACAGAGAGGATAGATAGGACTGATTCGCAACACGCCATCTGGTCAGGAATATTAGGGAAGGAGCATTCTGATTGATGAAAGAAAAGATTAAATCTGAACGCAACATTGTTTTTAGTGCAAGTGCTGCTACGGAGAGTGGTGGGCATTTGGCAGAAGGCATTTTTAATTTCAAGAAGACCGATACGGCTTTGACATCTGATGGTTCTTCTACGAGAGGGCGTACTCTTAGATCCCCGATGTACATGTTGCTACGCCATGTGAGTTATGGGGGTGAGATTGACCTTTTTAGATTTCCTTTGGTTATCGGAGGTCATTGGGAGCAGGAGGGGCCTTGCAAATCAAAAGCGACGATAACTTTGGAAGGATATGAGAAGGTCGAAACCTCCACTCGAACTTTTTCGTCGTGCCTGAAACATAAAACTATCTTCACGGACGCTGATGCTGAGGATGATGACGCTGAACTGCGGAACGCGTTTGTGAACGGCACGCGTTATCTGTGGTTTGCCGAGGGTGTTGGACTCGTGAGGATGCGGTATGAACATTCCAACGGTGTCGTCACGGAAGCCGAATTGCTTGAATGTGAAATTCCTGTTGAGGCACAAGGGTACCTCCCTGTCCAGATTGGTACACAGTGGACGTACAAGTGGCAGAACATCTCTCGCGACGAGGCGACTATTGAGGAATGGCGTGTCATCAGAAATTTCAGTGAACCTGAGAATCTTGAGAACCCGATGGAACTTACATCGGCGAGATATGAGGTTAAAATAGATGCTGCTGAACGACGCGTCGCGCATGTCAAGTGTGTCTTAACGCCAAAAGCGGTAGGGGGCGTACCCTCCGAATCGCGACGCAGGACACCAAAAGCTGCCCGAAAACCGTTACTCTTGTCCATGAGCAATTTTGGAGCTGGGGACTTGTACGATGGATATGGTCGGTATCTCCGAGATTTAACAATTACCGATGCTGACGGAGAAAAAATACCCGTCACAGAGATTGGCAAAACACAGTGGATAGTCGAAACTGAAAATGACTTACCTGTGATACTGTGTTACAAAGTATTGCTAAATCATGATGAGCGGGAATGGCAATTCGGTAAGCCTGAAACCCCTTATCTCCAAGAGGACTGTATTTTCTTGCCCGGATATGCCGTGTTCATCGTCGCAGAAGTGGATGATATCGAGCTTCAGTTTGATGTTCCTGATAATTGGTGCGTCTCAACGTCTTGGCAACGTATTGGAAACGAAGGACACTGTTTTGCTATCACAGACGAGAACAATTTGATGTCTGCTTATCTCTTACTTGGGGCGCATTCCGAAAGGATAGCACGTTTGTCAAAAGGGACAAAAGAGGTAGAGATTGTGCTTGCGCTGGGTGGACGCTTCAAAACATCTATGGATGAAGTCCAAAAAACTGTTGAATCGCTTCTGGGGACATATTCGGAAGTTTTCGACGGCACGCCGGAAGATCGTATGCTGTTTGTGGCAAACCCCAATGAAAAACACCACGGAGGCGGTGTTTCTGGAAACAGTATCAGTGTTCTGATGGGTGGGTCTTTGAGTGAAACTGATAGAAGTTTTTGGGTGCCGCTGGTTGCACACGAGGTTTGCCATATCTGGAATGGAAAAACCATTAATTTTGAATGGCAGGAATACTGGCTTAGCGAAGGTTTCACCGAATACTATTCAAGGATTGTCTGTACCCGCCTTGGATTAACTTCCGAAAGTGATTTTCTCAGAGATTTTGAAAGCAAGTGGGAATCGTATCTATCTCGACAGGGTAAGCTTTCTATCCGCGAGGCAGGCGAGGACAAATCCGCTAACCGAGAACTCGTCTATCAAGGTGGGAGTCTGATTGCTGCGGCTTTGGATTTACAAATTCGCAATCTCACGCAAAACTGGAAGAGTTTGGATGATGTGATGAAGCAGATGTATCGCCAATTCGGTCTCACCGAAAATAAATACACGATGGGTGATGTCATCAGAATTGTCAGCCAAATTGCGGGTAAAGATTTTAAACCCTTCTTCTGTAAGTATGTGGCAGGAACGGAACGGTTGCCTTTGGCGGAATATCTCAGGGGTGCAGGTGTGGATGTAAATGTAGAATTTAGCGAAGAGCTGCCACGTTTTGGTTATATCGTTCATGAGATGCTTGGTATCAGTTCAATCGGGGGCCCGACGGGTGGCGGTATGTTTATCCACCAATCTGAGCAGTATCAGGACGACGATAACCTAACAGGCGTTAATGGCACACCGGTCAAATTTTTTGACGACATCAGAAAGGTTGCTAAGGATTGGAAACCCGGTGATATGGTGGAGTTAACCCTTGAGAGAGAGGGTGAAGAAATTATTCTGCCTGTCACATTAGGAGGGGACGCGTCTAAAGAACCACCGTTGGAGGCAGGTCCTATTGATATCAGTATGAGAAAAAACACAAATAGTACAGAATCACAACGCGCAATCTGGTCAGGGATGTTGGGCAATGGAAATCATCCTTTTCAGGAGAGAACTAATGAAAGAAATGATTAAACCCGAACGTAATATTATCCTTAGTGCCACCACTACTACAGAGAATGGAGAACGTTTAGCGGAAGGGGATTTTAGTCTTAAAAAAACTGATAATGTTTTGACCTTTACAAATTTTGGCTCCAGTGGGACCGGTAGAACTGATCCATCGCCGAGGTATATGTTGTTATATTACATTGGTCACCATGCGACCGACCTCTTCAGATTTTCTCTGGATGTAGGGGATACCTGGATACAGGAAGGTAGTTCGCACGCATGGCACGCGCAGATGAAGACAAGCTTGGAAGGTTATGAACAGGTAGGAGTTTCCGCAGGCGTTTTTTCGGACTGTCTCAAGCATAAAACTGTCTTCACAGGTGCTAAAGCGGGTTCTACACTGAGAAGTGCGCTTGTGAATGGGACGCGTTATCTGTGGTTTGCTAAAGGAATTGGGCTTGTGAAAATGTGTTATGAGCATGCCAACGGTGTTGTTACGGAAGCCGAATTGCTTGAATATGAGACACCAACCGAAGCACAAGACTACTTTCCCGTGCAAGTCGGTAATATGTGGCGATACAAGTGGCAAAACGACTATCGTGACGAGCCGGTTTTTGAAACATGTCACGTTGTCAGCAATTTCAGTGAGTCCGATACTCTTGAGAACCCGATGGAACTTGCGTCAGCGAGGTATGAAGTCAAAATAGATGCTGACGAACCGCGTGTGGCACATGTTAGAGGGGTCTTAACCCCAAAACATGACGACGGCGAAGGGCTTCTATTGTCTATGAGTGAGTTTGGCGCGAACGGGATACACGATGGATATGGCAGATACCTCCGCGATCTATCAGTCACGAACGCTGATGGAGAAAAGCTGCCATTGGTGCTTCTCGGTAAAACGCGGTGGGCGGTTAAAACAACAGATAAGTCGCCTATGACGCTAAGTTACAAAGTATTGCTGAACCATGATGAAATAGAATGGCCCCCTGGTCGGGATGAAGCTCCTTATGTCCAAGAGGACTGTATTTTCTGTCCGGGATATGCGCTGTTCGTCGTTGGTGAGGTGAGCGATATTGAATTGTATGTTGATGTACCTGATAATTGGCACGTCTCGACCCCTTGGCACCACATCGGCGATATAGGACACCGTTTCGCTGTTGAAGATCAGGATGATTTGATGTATGCGTATATGGTGCTTGGTACACATTCTGAAAAGGTGGCACGTTTGTCAAACCGGGAAACCAATGAGGCGGAGATTGTATTGGCAATCGGTGGCAGTTTTAAAGTCGCTGCTAATGGGATACAACGCACGGTTGAAGCACTTTTGCACGGGTATTCGGGAGTTTTCGGCGGGACCCCGAAACGGAAGATGCTGTTTGTTGCAAACCCTTATGGCGGAAAGGGTGAAACGCGAGGCGGTGTTTCTGGACGCAGCATCAGCACTCTGATGGGGGGTCCCTTAGATGAAAGTAGTAAAAATTTTTGGGTACCGTTGGTTGCACATGAGGTCTGCCATATTTGGATCGGGACAGCCATTGAGTTCTTTGATGAGCAGGAATACTGGTTTATGGAAGGGTTCACCGATTATTACTCAGAGATTATCTCTGTGCGGCTCGGGCTCCTTTCTGAAGCCGATTTTTTCAAAAACCTTGAACGGATCTGTGAATCGTATCTGCGTCAAGCTGGCACACTCTCCATGCGCGAGGCGGGTGCAGACAAAATGGGAAACTCGGGTTTGGTCTATTGTGGTGGCGGTCTGGTTGCTGCGGCTTTGGATGTGCAGATCCGCAAACTCACACAAGGGCAAAAGAGTCTGGACGACGTGATGAGGTGGATGTATCAGGAGTTTGGGACCACTGGTGAAACATATACGATAGATGATGTCATCCGCATTGTTACTGACGTTGCGGGTAAAGATTTTGAGCTGTTCTTCCGCAGGTATGTTTCAGGAACGGAGCGGTTGCCGCTCGCTGAATATTTCGGAGAGGCGGGTCTGGACGTGCAGATCGAGGAAGAGCTTCCTGAACTCGGTTATGTCCTCAAAGAGATGCTCGGTATCAGGTCCCTCACACAAACACAAGGGGGAACTCTAATTATCGATAAATCCCCGGTGTATAGAGATGGAGATAATCTGGCTGCCATCAACGGAGCGTCGGTGAATTCGTTTAGCGGCATGGCAAAACTTGCTAAAGATTGGAAATCTGGTGATGTGGTGGCGTTGACCGTTGAAAGAGATGGTGAAACAATCACACTGCCCGTCACATTAGGCGGAACAGCTGAAGAACTGCCAATAGAAGAGGGAGTGGTGAGTGTAGCAGTAAGCAAAAGTGCGGGTATCACAGACTTCCAACGCTCTATTTTGGCTGGTATTTTGGGTGATAATCAGTGATTTTGTCAATTGGAAGGAATCTATCATGTTGAAAAGATTTCGTGTCGTTTTTAGTCTGTTGCTTATTTTTGGTGTGAGTCCAACATTGATAGCCGAGGAATCAGTGAACGACTATTTCCCACATACGCCCGGAAGTTTCTGGGTTTACGCCGATCAGGACAGAAACAAATTAACACGTCGTGCTATCCAGAAAAAGAAGATTGAAGGTGAGATATATCATGCCTTCAGTTATGAACCGACTTCGGAAGATTGGACAGATTACGAGCATTACGTTCAACCCAATTTTTACCAAATCCGTGAAGACGGAGTTGCCTTCTTTGTGGGTGATGAGGTGGAAAAAGCGTTTGAGGCGAGACTCCGTAGAGATATGGACGCGGATATCAAGGAGCAGCAAGGCATCTCGACATCCCCCGGAGTTCGTGCTGATTTCAGCTATGAGATTGAGGTTGAAGCGGAAGACGATTTCTATCTTCTCCCAACCCCTATCATTTTTGATAAAGCGTGGACAGCAACACAGATCAGCGGCTCCATAACGCTCAAGCTGAAAATGCAAAGTCCCGATTTTCAGATTCCGGGCGGCGATCAGGTTAATGCTATTCCTATTGATTTGGTGGAAAAAGGAAAGGTCGTAGGTACAGAGGCTGTAGAAACCCCTGCGGGGACGTTTGCAGACTGTTTGAAAATTGAGTATTGGTATACAGAGACAACAAAAAAAGAGGACGCGACACAGCAGACTTCTTCAGATACGTCTGGTATAGAGTTAACAACGCTCTGGTTAGCACCTAATGTCGGAATCGTGAAATTTGTCCGTAAATCCGCTGATGCAAAGGTAGAGAAGAGCCTTGAGCTCACGCACTACGAAATTAAGTCCACTGATTTGGAGGAAGAATAAACACCTCAGATGAGAAAGGTTGCCTAAAAATTCATTTTATGCAACCTTCCCTCCCTTAAAATACGACATAACGTCACAAGGGAATCTACTTTTTCTGAAGTATCCCGTGAAATTCCATCGGTTTTTGAGTTAGGAGAAATAAGGAATGAGAGAGGCAGCAAACCCCATTTCTGCTCAGCAAGATGCAACACCTCCGAAAGTAGAGAGGACTGTTCCCGACGTATCTGAAAAAGTCCCAACGGATCTGAAAGAGATAAAGGTTGTGTTCAATGAGAGAATGACGGGTGTTGATGTGGCGTATTGTGCAACGCCAGTCGGTGATGTCTGGTGGGAAGACAACGACACAACCCATGTTATTTCGTTTAGAGAACGCTTGTCGCCATCAAAGATTTATCGTCTTATATTGGGACGCAATGGCGGTTATGAGAATATGGCAGGCATTCCGTTAGAGGAATACACGCTCACTTTCACAACGGAAGGTCCCGAACCGGTTACACCTACTTTTATTGACACAACACCTGTTCACGTAACAGGGGTTGAGAGGCTTGATTTCTCATATAAACTGCTGTGTCGCGTTTCCGAGAATCCGGCAGAAGGGTTTAACTTCCCGTATTATCTGCTGGTTCCAGAGGGGATAGACTTAAGCAAGCGGATTTATCTGTTGGTAGAACCGAACAATACAGGGGTTGGTAGCAGTTTTGAGAGCCTTGATAAGAATACAAAGGAATCAATAGAGACGTGTTCTGCCAGTAGTGTTGCAAGAAAACTGAAAATTCCATTGCTTATGCCTGTTTTTCCGAGACCCGGTGGGACGCTCTACACACATGCTTTAGATAGAGAAACGCTCCTGATTCAGGATGGGGATCTCAAGAGAATCGATCTGCAACTCATCAAAATGATAAATCATGCGCAAAAACTCCTGCTGCGCAACGATGTGAAGGTGAATGATAAGATTTTCATGAACGGATTTTCGGCTTCCGGGACGTTTACGAATCGGTTTACGATGTTACA
>CAZGAW010000102.1:0-19218 GCA_964523645.1 uncultured bacterium
ACGCACAAGAACACCTATAACTATTGACTCAAACAATCTTTTGAGAAATATCAGAATTATAGAATTTATTTTCTTCCGTGTCAAGCCGCATAGATTTTTTATAAAACTGCAACAATGAAAAATTAAGAGAAAAAATCCTTGACACCCTTCCCACAGCTGTATACAATAAAACCTCATAAGATACATCGTATACGGAGGTTTCTCATGCCGACAATCGAAAAAGTTTTTGACTCCCCAGGACCACAACCCAATGGAATGCAAGCCACCGAAGACGGACTCTGGATTCTCGACCAGCAGACCAACGAGGTGCATCTCGTCTCCTTTGACGGTACTGTGAAAAAGACACTCGCTACGGGTTCCGACAGGGGCAGCGGTATTACGGATACAGGAGATACGCTCTGGCTCGCGTCCACTTACAGTTGCGAGATCCTTTCAACCGATCCTGAAAGCGGCAAGACGCTTGCCTCTTATGAAACACCCGGGGCAGGACAAACAGGTGCCCACGGCTTAGAATGGCGCGACAATAAACTCTGGTTGGCAGTTCCACCCTCTGCCACGATCTATCAGGTCAATGTTGAAGACAATTTCAAAGTAATTCACACCCTCCCTGCTCCGGGCGACCGACCACACGGTATCGCATGGGTGGGCGATGATCTCTGGTGTGTTGAGACGAACCATCGTGCAATTTTTCATCTCAATCCAGAGGATGGCAGCCATCTGAACACAATTGAGATACCAGAACCGCATCCTGAACCGCACGGAATGACGTACTGGGACGGATATTTCTGGTATTGCGATGCACATACGACTGCGGTGTGCCGCGTCCCATTATCCTGATGGAAACCATTGGTAGACTCCTGAATATGGGAAAAAATACAGCGGCGATGAACATGGCAATTGATGAGGCAATTCTCGCCGCGCAGAAAATGCACCCGAACCCGACGCTGCGGTTTTATGATTGGTCATTTCCAGCATTCAGTTTCGGCTATTTTCAAGATATTGCCTTAGAAGTTGATGTGGATGCCTGCCGCGCAGCGGGCATCGAATTGGTGAAACGGATGACGGGGGGTGGCACCGTTGTACATGGATGGGAATTAACCTATACGCTGATCCTCCCGCGAAGTACCGCAGAAATCGGTGTTTCCGACGTATATCAACGTATTGGGCAGTCTCTTGTCAAGGCATTTCAGAAACTCGGTGTCCCTGCAGAGTGCTACGCTGCTTGCGCTGATTCCCCTCAGGCCGCTCCAAATATCTGCCTCACGAACCCCGCTGAGCATGATGTTATGTCTGACGACAAGAAGTTAGCGGGTGTTTCTGTAAGGCGGAATCGAGATGGGATATTGTTTCAGGGATATATCTCCTTGGATATGCCACCGTCCTTTATCCTTAAACGCGTTTCTAAAAATCCTGAGGTCCAAAAAATGCTCCGAGTAAAATCAGCCGCCATTAATACAGATGGACGTTTGGTAACAAGAGACACGCTCATTCAAGCCATATCTGAAACGTTTGACCTCGGAATTGCGTTTCATTCGGGTGAACTGTCGTTGACAGAGCAAGCACAGGCAGAAGCTTTGGTTGAGACGAAATATGCTACAGCAGTGTGGAATTTTGGATGAATCAAAACCCAAAACCTACCAATACCGTGCTCATTCCACAGGGCGCGTTTATCATGGGTACCGATATTGAAGACTTCTACGGCACTGCCTTAGCCAATTCGGAACACGCTAAACTTGATGAAGCACCGATGCACGTCCGTTTTCTTGATGCGTATCTCATTGAACAGTACCCAGTAACAAATGCCGAGTATGCTATTTTCATACAGGAAACAAATCATCCGTCACCTCCACATTGGAAAAAGGGCAACTTCGCGCCTGAAGATGCCAATCTCCCGGTTGTTTATGTGAGTTGGTATGATAGTCAGGCGTATGCCCAGTGGTCAGGCAAGCGGTTACCAACAGAAGCGGAATGGGAGAAAGCCTCCCGTGGTCCCGACGGCCGGATTTATCCGTGGGGCAATGTTTTTGTTCCCGATGAACCTGAACCGACAGAAACTCCAGCAGAAACTTTACAAATTCTGACGACATCCCTTACGCCTGTAGGTGTTCGTCCTGCCACAGTGAGCCCTTACGGCGTTGGTGACGCGGCGGGAAATGTTTGGGAGTGGACTGCCGATTGGTATCAGCCATATCTTGACCCGAAACGTCGAAGGTTTAAACAGCAGACAGATGATAAACATAAAACCTTGCGGGGTGGGTCATGGTTAGAGGTGCGTGATGGCACGGCGGAACGCTATTTTCGGTGTGCCAATCGTTTACACGCACCACCAGACTATACCGCTGGGAATATCGGTTTTCGCTGTGTGCGCGAGGTGCCACCGGGACAAGTCGAGTCGGTGCACGTTCCCGTAGAACCGCTTGCTGACTATGTAAAACAGCGAAAATTGAGTAACCTACATCTCCTTCAAAAACGGACACAAAAGAATAGCCTCAAAGATACGTTTATTGCTGTTCTGCTCATCGGAGGGGCAGTGTATTGTATTGTGGTAGAACCTGAATTGGTGTGGGGTGGTATAACTGCAGGTATTCTCGGTGCAGGATTTCTTTTTAGTGCTTCCGTAAATTTCTGGCGGCGATGGCGGGCAATAAAACGAGCAAAACAGGTGGAATCCGAAAGTTTTCTGCCTTCTCATTAGAAGTATTTTTCACGTTGACGGAAATCTAAATTCAGTGTAAACTTTTCGCAAACTAAGTATCGCGACTTCAAGTCGCTTCTATCTATAGGGGAAAGACGATGAACCCGCTATGTTTAGAACACTGTTTGACCGAAACAGAAAAACAGCAATTTGAAGACAACGGTTTCTTTGCCGTTGAGGATGCAATCCCTCAGGAAATGGTTGATAAGTTAATCGCCGCTGTTGATCGGGTCGGGGCAGAGCATCTGGGCAAAGACGAACTTCCACCCGATGTACAATTCAACCTTCTCGATTTTGTCGGTAAAGACGAAAACTTTATCGAACTGCTCGACTGGCACACGACGTTTCCGAAAGTCTGGGGCATTTTGGGGTGGAATATTAAACTTTACCATTCACATCTGATTGTGCTACCCCCGCTCCCACCGGAAGAACGGGACAAGCCAAAACGTCTCGGTTGGCACCAAGATAGTGGAAGGCTCAATATCGAGTTAGAAGGGAACCCGCGCCCACGCGTATCGTTGAAGGTAGCATTCTTCCTCACGGATACATCTGTGCCGGGACGCGGTAATTTCTCTGTGATACCAGGCAGTCACAAGTGGAATGCATTGGAAATGCCTGATGAGAATACGGCGGATCCCGAAAACGCAACATCTGTATTTGCGAAGCCGGGAACGGCTGTCTTTTTCGATCGTAGGCTTTGGCATGCCGCCGGACGGAACGCCTCCGACATCGTCCGAAAAGTGTTGTTTTATGGCTACAGTTATCGTTGGTTGCAACCGCGGGACAACATGACAGTGGCGCATGTCATAGAACATTCTGACCCGATTCGACAGCAGATTTTGGGAAAAAGTACAGGTGGAATGGGGTACACCTCGCCCGGTGAAAAGGATGTTCCGCTCCGTACATGGATTCAAGAGAACCTCGGTTCCGAAGCGGTTGCGCGCTAACATAAAGGCACAACGGGCGGGCAACTCTGCTCGCCCTTTACCTTCGTTTATGATGAATTATCAAAATATGTAAACCTCTTGTATGATCCTTCCAGAAAACTAAAATCCCACATTTTTTTGGCAATTCTGAAAAAGAAAATTGTATACTTTTATTGGATAATGTAAGTTTAATCTAAGATTGCAACCAGTAACATTCTCTGTGTTTGTTCTCTGTAGCATTCATAATGTTCCCTTTTTCCCACTGTATCTTAATAGACAGAAGCAACAGAACTTCAGTTCTTATGATGTAAACGCTTAAGTCAGATTCACGTTGAATGTATCGTGTACAACCTTCTAATACGGATAGGAGTTGCCAACTTCATGAAGCCTTTTTTCCTCCTGCTATTGTTTTTTTTAATTCCTGCGATTGCCTTTTCGCAGACAGGAATCATTCAGGGCACCGTCTATAACAATAGCACGAAAGAACCCATAGGAGGTGCAGAAGTTTTCATCGTTGAAATCGACGCACGTCAGAAAACCGATGAAAATGGAAAGTTCGTTTTTAGTACTATTCCCGCTGGCACCTACACTTTAATTACCACGATACCCGATACTGAATTATTGCAACGCACTTCAATTGTCGTTGCGGCAGATGAAACACTAAAACCTGATATCTACGTGGAAACATCACAGTATCGGCTTGAGGAAGTAGAAGTAGAAGGTGAACAAGCCCCTAAGACTGTTAGCACAAAAAGTTTGCAAGCCAAGGAGATTACGCGCTTACCTGGTACAGGTGGAGATGCCCTTCGTGCGCTGCCAGCAATTCCAGGCATCGGTGTCGCAAATGATTTCAGCGGTGCTCTCTATATCCGAGGCGGTTCTGATGAAGATAACCTCTATTACTTTGATCGGGTCCCTGTCGGATACCCCTACCACTTTGGGGGGCTCGTCTCATCCTTGAGTTCCGAAATTATTGACCGAATTGTTGTCTATGCAGGCGGCTATGGTGCCGAGTATGGCGTGGATTCTCAAGCCGTTATTGACATCTATTCACAGGACAGCAGTCCAGCGGATTTGCGTGGAAAATTTAATCTCAATTTTCTCTATTCAGAGGGGCTTCTCCAAGGCAAAATTGGTAAAAATGGGTTCTGGTACGCCGCAGGTCGTAGAAGTTATATCGACCTTTTTGTTGAATCCTTCGCATTCGCTACAGGGACAGTCACTGCTTTTCCTCGTTTTTGGGATTATCAAATTAAGGCTGGTTACGACTTCAGTGAAAAGCATCAACTCTTTTTTAATCTTTTTGCCTCTGGTGACCGGTTTGCCCTAACATTAGATGGCGAAAATGTAGATCAAGATTTTCAAGGGAACGCAAGTTTTGAGAGCGGTTTTGAAGGCGCGGGGATTCACTTTCGATCCTTTCTAACCGAACGGTTCACCTCTTATTTATCGCTAACCCGTTCGGACTTCCTATTCGATGTCAATTTCGGTCCAAATCTCGCTCTTAATGTTGACGCGCCGAGTTATACGCTCCGCGAAGACATCACATACGAGTTAAACGCGAGACACCGTATAGAATCTGGATTAATCCTTGGGCTTGAGCCCGGACAGGTTAGCGGCACCTTCACACGTATACCGGATGAGGGTGAGGTTGACTTTGACATCCGATTTGAGGAAAAGATTTCATTAGACGAATATGTGCGCGGGCAACGCATTGAAGGCTACCTACAAGACCGGTATACACTCCTGCCATTTTTGTCTGCTGTAGTTGGCATCCGTTTTGATTACTTCAACCGCACTGACCAACTCTCTATCCAACCGCGCGGGAGTCTACTCCTTGAACTTCCAAACACCTCCGAAATCCAATTTGCTTACGGCGTTTATAACCAGACCCCGCTCCCAGCACTCCTATCTCCGACCATCGGTAACCCTACTTTAAAGTCAAGCCGTGCAAGCCACTATATCCTTGAACTCAAACGACAACTTTCACAAGATACAGAAATCAAAATGGCAGCCTACTACAAAGATCTCGTAGATTTGGTGACCGCTGACGAAGAAGCCAGTTATCTGAATCAAGGTGTCGGTTATGCGCAAGGCACTGAAGTCTTTCTAAGGCATCGACGCAGCGATCGATTTTTTGCGTGGGTCTCCTACGCGTATGCCTTATCTAAACGTCGCGACCGTATTGGTGAACCCTATCGTCTCTATTCGTTTGATCAGACGCATGTTGCTACGTTTGCCGCAAGTTACAACCTTACGCCTACGTGGGAGTTCGGCGCGAAATGGCAATATCGCACGGGCAACCCATATACACCCGTTGAAGACGCGGCCATCCGATTTGATCCGAGAAACGGAAAACCGATTTATGTCCCTATTTATGCCGAAACCAACTCTGATCGGTTACCTCCATACCACAGGCTCGATCTGCGCGTCAGTAAAACCTTTCAGTTTGAAAGATGGAAACTCGGAACCTTCTTGGAACTCCTAAATGCCTATAACCGAAAAAATTTGCTTGATTACAGATATAATCAAGACTACACAGAGCGCGAAGATGTTAACCAATTGCCCTTCATTCCTTATTTGGGAATTACAGCAGAATTTTAATCGATCTTTTCCGAGAGGATGAAAACCTGAAACAGATATTAATCCTTCTAATTCTCACACTACCGTTTGGCACCGTCGGGCAGACTGATGAACGGAACGTCTCAGAATCAGAAACCCCAAAGGAGGGCGCATCATCTCCTGTTGTCACATTAAAAGAGGTAAGGGTTGAAACGGAACGATTGGAAAATAGACTACGACATACGCTCGGTGGAGACTTGCTCAGGCGAATTACGGGGGGTGCTGGTGATCCAATTCGCGGGATCGCCCGACTTCCGAGTGTCGGTACCGTTAACGATTTCTTTGGCGCGCTTTCTGTACGCGGTGGCGCACCAGGAGATAATCTTTACTACTTCGATAGATTGCCCTTAGGGTATCCTTACCACCTCCTCGGTATTGTTTCGGTGGTGAGTTCCGAAGTCATTGGAAAAATTGATGTCTATCCCGGTGGATTTGGGGCTAAGTTTGGCGCGGACTCGCAGGCTGTCATCGACCTTCATTCTCGTCCAAAAAATATGAAGTCTTTGGGACGGTTTGATGGGATACTAAAACCGAGTTTTATCTATTCCGAAGGTTCTCTCAGTGGATCTTTTTCTTTTCGAGATTCGACCACAAAGGACGCTTCTGACAACAAAACCGACGAAAAACCGGCGAGGACAGACCAAGAATTCTTAGAAAATAGACTATCGGATCGGCAAGGGTATTGGTACGCTTTCGGTAGACGCAGCTACCTGGAGCCATTTTTTGAATTAGCTTCAAGATTGGTAAATCTTGAAGATTTAGTGCGTCGGGTGCCTATTTTCTGGAGTTATCAGTTAAAAGGTATTTATAAATTCAACCATGCCAACGGAATAGTACTTAACGCAGTTACCGCCTATGATGCATCCGAGTTGTATTTAGGATCGAATGAAGTTCATGACAGCGATCTTCAAGGTCCTTGGAGTTCAGAAAATCCGTTCGATGTCCAAGGGATTCACCTGTACTCTCGGTTATTGCCGCAATTCAGGTCTATTCTGTCATTAACCCGTTCGTTTACAGAATATGAACTCACTTTTGGTGAAGAGTACTACTACCGTACAGCGGCATCTGTCTATGCACTTCGGAATGATTTTAGTTATAATACATCTTCAAAGGATAGGGGTGTAGAATTCGGCTATTTACTTTCAACTGCCCCTTCAACCGTTACCAGTCATGGTGCGCGTCGACCTGAAGAAGGGGATCCAGATTATGAATTCCGAATTCGGCAGAACCTTAAAACAGTCAATGTTACTGAGACCCAAAGCCTCCATCGCTTAGAGGGGTATCTCCAAGCGAAGCAGAACCTATTCATTTCTAATCTTTTGGGTATTTTCGGAATGCGAGCGAGTTACTTTAATCTCACGGATAATCTATCCCTTCAGCCACGCGGGCAGCTCCATTTGAGTCTCCCGCGGCAAGCCCTTCTATCCTTCAGTTATGGACGCTATGCCCAAAATCCACGATTAGATCAGTTCGTGCTGGGTGTAACACCGAATATGTCTCTTCAACAGAGCCTCGCAACGCATTACGTGCTGGAGTTGAGACAAACGTTGCCCATCGGTGCGGAAGTAAATATCGCTGGCTATTATAAAGAACTTCAAGACCTCATTGCCTACAATGAAGATGAGAAGCAGTATCAAAACGGTGAGGCAGGATTTATACGTGGGTATGAGATCTCGCTGGGACACGAAATTTCCAAAACCTTTGACGTGTGGATGGCGTATGCTTACACGATTTCCAAACGCCGAGATCTTTTTACAAAATTCCATCGATTCTACACCTATAGTAGTCCACACGTTCTGACACTCGCTACGAATTACAGCCCCTCACAAGAATTCCTCCTTTCGGTTCCACTCATCCAAGCCTTGGATATAAGTGCAAAGTGGCAATACCAGAGCGGTGTCCTTTATGCGCCGTTAGTCGGTCGTACCCCTTTCACGAACTTTCGGACGAAAGAAAAAAAATGGAGACCACTTTATGGAGAATGGAAGCGTGCCGCGCCGTACCATCGTTTAGACTTGAGCCTCCGGTTTCAATTGCTTGGCGACTTAGAAGATAGGGGCTGGGAGCTCGGATTCGCGCTTGAGATATGGAACGTTTATAACCGCAACAATATACTCGAAGTTCGCTACAGCCAGAATTTTACAAAAGAGGAACCTATTTCACAGTTGCCAATTGTTCCATTTGTCGCGATAACGTTGGAATTCTGATAGACTTGTCCTATTGAAATTTTATATACTCCGATTTGCCATCTTTTTCGTCAAATTAAATCAACCTAAGTTGTCACCTTATAGAAAATACACAGGAATTGCAGAGGCAAAACACCGCAAAACACCAGAATTAGAGAAAAGTCTCTATATTTTCAATCAAAAACGGTGTATATCTGTCTAAAATCTTGTAAGTAACAACTTGGGTTAGGTTAGATTTCTTTGATAAGGAGGCAACGTTTTTGGACAACTATCTATCTTCTTTGCCGAAATTCCGGAGGCGCGTAATTTTTTTGCTCGTTGTTACGCTGTTGTTCGCCGGTATCATCGGTATTCAAGCGGCATCACAAAACCACCAGATTAAGGCACACCGTACCTACCAAAGTATTGAAATTGATGGAGATTTAACAGAGGAAGATTGGCAACACGCAGAGGTGATGGACCGGTTTATCCAAGTCGAGCCACACGAAGGCGAACCGCTTTCCGAGCCAATGGAACTTCGGATTCTCTATGATGATGAGAATATTTACCTGGGTTTCACCTGTTACGATTCGGATATGTCCAAACTTATCGCCAACGAAATGCGCCGCGATTCACGCGACTTACACGAAAACGACAATGTTTTTGTGTTATTGGATACATATAACGACAAACGCAGCGGTTTTTTCTTTCGGATGAACGCACTTGGTGCAGTACAGGACAGAGCCGTAACTAACAGTGGGGACACCTTTAACTCGGATTGGGATGCTGTTGTCGCATGCCAGTCGAAAATCAATGATTCTTACTGGACAGCAGAGCTTAGCATTCCTTTTAGTCAACTCCGCTTTGAAAAGAACGATCCGATGACTTGGGGGATCAATGCCGGGCGCGGCATCGCCCGCTCTCGAGAAGAGGCGATATGGACACCGGTTCCATCCTCTTACGGTGGCAGAGCGAAATACCGAACGGCACACGTTGGGAGCCTCGTCGGATTAGAAGGAATCGCACCGTCTCGAAACTTGGAAATTCTACCCTACATTCTGCCCGGGGTTACACAGGTCAACGAAGACTCAGGACTCCAGACGACTCGCGAATTTAAACTCGGCTTTGACGTAAAATACGGAATCACCTCAAATCTCACAACTGATATTACCTACAACACAGATTTCGCGCAGGTTGAAGCCGATGAAGAACAGGTGAATCTGACCCGATTTAGCCTCTTTTTCCCTGAAAAACGTCCCTTCTTTTTGGAGGGCGCCGGACTCTTTGATTTCGGCATACCCCGGACGAGTTTCCGCCGACCACCGCCGATGCTCCTTTTCTATAGCAGACGTATCGGGTTGGTGGAAGGTAATGCCATTCCGATCATCGCCGGTGGAAAAGCGAGTGGCAAAGTGGGTTCTTACGGCGTAGGGTTCCTCAATGTGCTGACGGATGAGTTCCACGAGGCAGACGGTGAAGATGACCCCCTTGACCTCCCACACACCAATTATTCTGTGATGCGAATTACGAAGGATGTTGCCTCGGGATCGCGCATTGGCATGATTGCTGTCAATAAAGATGAAATTGGCGGCTACAATCGCGCAGGCGGTTTTGACTTTGAATACCGTCCCAATGACAGTCTGGATGTGCGTGGATTGTGGTCCCGCACGTTTGAACCCGGTATGTCTGGACAGAATAACGCATGGTATCTCGGTTCCAACTGGCGGAGCAAGAATTTCCGTGTAGAGGGTTCATATACTGACATTGATGAGGATTTCAACCCTTCAGTCGGATATGTCAGACGGGCCGGCATCCGGCAACTCCGTGGCGAGACGCGTTGGACCCCCATGCCTCAAAGGTTCGGAATTCGACAAGTTTGGACAGGTCCAGAGGTTAACTATATTCTCAATCACGATAACGAATTGGAAGAATGGGACATTTCTTACGTTAACTGGTTTGAATTCGATACCGGAGACTCTATCTTTTTTAGTGTTGACCGCAGCTTTGAGCAGCTGGACGAAGTTTTCGATTTCAGGGATGGCGTGGAAATTCCAATCGGTGACTATCAATCCAATTCATATAGCATCCGTTTTTCCGGTAGTGACAGTCGTCCAATTAGTGCAACGATTGGAGGCGGTCTTGAGGATTTCTACGAAGGCGAAGTTCGCAGAGCGTATCTACAAACTACGGTTAAACCGAACGGACATATCAGTGTAAGTGCACAGTACCAGTTTAATCAGGTGGTTGATCTGCCTACAGCATATTTCACCGATGGAGATCCGCGACCTGTTTACATCAATCTTTTCAGAGGTAGGATTGACTATTCCTTCACTACTGGGCTTTTCGCAAAATTGTTTGCACAGTGGAATGCTGATTCAAACGTTGTGTCTACTAATTTCCTTGTCAACTATATCTATCGTCCCGGAAGCGATTTCTACTTCGTTTTCAATCAAACGTATGATACGAATGGCACCACTACGTCTCGTCTATTGGATTCAACAGTAGTTGCGAAGGTAACCTATTGGTGGAACCCATAATGGAAGAAATAGACCACTTTGCTGCTAAAAGTTGACATACAACGAAAAATGTGTTATAATAACTGAAAATGTGTTATAATTAAAGTATGTTTATGCTAAAATAGCCAGAGTCTTCAATTTTCGCGCAGCATTCCTGTCTGAGTGAAGCCTTGTAAATCCAATTTATGCGTGCACAATCGGGAAGACGACGGACTTTTGAATTAAAGGGCTTTACTGAAAACTGAATGTCTCTGTAAAATAGGGACGCATGCATTAAGTATCATTATTTAATATCTTTTGTAGAACCTACTTTAGCCAACCCTTTATATAACCCTTTATATATAGGAAACGCGCGCGAGCAGTGTGCTAATATCGAGACAATTCCCTCTTTTATTTTTTAGGAGGCAAAACAGATGAATAGCAGAACTTCCGGCATGCTCAGTCAAATGCAACAGCGCCGGGCAGAACGTAAAAAACCGAAGCGTTTCGTCCCATTGAAAAAGGTTGCGCTTGATGCCAACCAGCAGCACAGCATTACCACAGCTCAAACGAACATGCCCAAGCATCCTATCACACAAGTCCACGTTGGACGGAGTTCCGCCGCATTTGTAACCGCAATGGTGTTTCATGCCCTTATAGCGATTATCATTGGTGTCTTCTATATCAAAGATCGGATCGAATTTGAACAAGAGACATTTGATATTAGTATCGTCACAGAAGATGCTAAAACGAAGCGTCGGTTCATACGTAGAGAAACACCGAAATTTAATGAGGCAAAACGGGAACAGCAGAACGTTGTTGTCCAACGACCGGTAACGCCTGTCCCCGATCAGTCGCTATCAAATAACGGATTTGTAATTCCCCAAGGCTCAGAGGCAACAGTCGATCTCACAACGCCTGGCGCTGACGAAGGCCCAAAACTTATAGACGTTAATCGCGGTTTTGTAAAGCCGACCACGACAGTTGAACCCGATAATAGGGCACCCGGATTTGAGATACAACGTGAAGCCCCAACACTGCTTGACAAACTCGACACACCTGCTCCCGATGCAGCACCTGGGTTGGATAGCGTTAGTTTTGAGAGCGAACCCGGTGTCGTTAGACCTCAATACAAGTTCAAGGTGGAACCCGAGTATCCGGAAAGTGCCAAGAAAGCGGGCAAGGAAGGACAGGTCATCCTACAGGCAACTATTGATGAAAAAGGAATTCCGCGGGACATTGTAGCGATTACAAATATCGGGTTTGGATTTGAGGACGCAGCGATTGCGGCGTTGAAGAAAACCACTTTTCGCCCCGCCACAAAAGGCGGTAACGCCATCAGCCTTCAGGTTGAGATACCTTACTCTTTTACACTCAAAGACAAAAAATAAGCGTGTCGCTGGATCTATGGCGAAATATAGAAAGTAGATAGATATTCCACGTTCGCTGGCGAGGCGTTTTGGTTGGGTATTTCCGCGGATTCCCTTAGTAACCTTGCCTCTTTCTGAAAATTCGACGTTTACCCAATTGTTAGCAAGCCTTTTGCTGCGAAATTTCGCACTAAACTGACCACAGATTGACGTGCTGTATCAGCTATTTGCGTCTGTTCAAACGTCAATTGCGCCATTTCTACCTCAACGGTTTCTGCCTCCGATGCTGACATATTTTCAAAGAATCGGTCGTGTATCGCTGTCGGGGCATTATGTAGGGCAAGAGCCAAGGTCGGTTTGTCTAAAACCTGTAAAATAGTCTTGATCGCTTGATTCTCCAAATTCTCCAAGTCCTCAAATGTAAGCAGCTGCTCAGAAACGTTACTCACTACGCCAGGCTGCTTTTCGCCTAACGCTTCCAGCAACGCATTCTGTTCTGTTACATCCATATATGATAGTAATTTTGCGAGGTTTGCTGTACCTTCACCCAAGAAAGTGGTTTTTTGAATTGCTTCCTTAATCCGAGCGATCTGTTCATTCCAAATTTGCATCGCTTGTTCGGCATCAACCGTTTCTGTCGTCGTCACCTTCTCAGCAATGCTTACCTGTTTGTCAAAAGGCAGCTGCGCAAAAAGTTTTCCAGCGTGTGTCGCAAGAGCCTTTCCCGTAGGTCCGCTTTTGAAGTGTGTGCATATAACGAAAAAGACTGCGGCATCGCTATCGTCTACACTTTGGAATGCCGCCAAAGCCACT
This sequence comes from uncultured bacterium, assembly GCA_964523645.1. Classification (GTDB taxonomy): domain Bacteria; phylum Poribacteria; class WGA-4E; order WGA-4E; family WGA-3G; genus WGA-3G. The sequence continues at coordinate 13,087 of CAZGAW010000102.1, forward strand.
TGTGGGTGGGTTTTGTTAAGCAAGTCCGTCAGTTCTTGCAGTGCTACCTCGTCTAAAAAGGTGGGTATCGTCTGCGAATCTGTATTAGGAAGGGACACCTTGTACCGCCTTTTCTCCCGCGATTACTTCACCAATCTGATAAGTGGATTCTCCAGATGCCGTGAGAGATGCTAAGGCAGCATCAACGGCATCAGGTGCGACTATCACTACCATCCCAATTCCCATATTGAAAACTCTGTACATTTCCGCTTCTTCAACGTCCCCTTTTGCCTGTAAAAGCGGAAAAATAGGCAAAATTTCCCATGCTCCGTCTCGAATGTAGGCAGTACACCCGTCTGGCAAAATCCGCACCACATTCCCTGGTAAACCGCCACCGGTGATATGCGCCAGTCCCTTAATATCACATACTTTGCGAAGTGACAGAATAGATTTCACATAACTTTTATGGCTGGCAAGCAGTGCTTCCCCGACTGTTATAGAAAGTTCTGGAAGATAGGTGTCTACACTGTAATTGCACCTATCGAACAGAATACGCCGAGCCAACGAAAAGCCATTTGTGTGTAACCCCGCAGCACCTAAACCGATGAGTTGATCGCCGGGTATGATTTTCGCGCCAGTAATCACGTCAGTTTTTTCAACAGCACCGACAATAGTGCCTACCAAATCGTACTCACCTTGTGCGTAAAGATCCGAAAGTTCTGCGATTTCACCGCCAATTAAGGCACAACCGATCTCTCGGCATCCTGATGTCAGACCTGTTACGATCTCTTCAATTACTGCCGGTGTTACTTTGTTGATACCGATGTAATCTAAAAAGAAGAGGGGTTCTGCGCCTTGCACAACGATATCGTTACCGCAATGTGCAACGATATCGAAACCGACCGTGTCGTGTCGTCCTACTTTAAAGGCGACCTTTAGCTTTGTGCCAACGCTATCCGTACTGGAAACGAGAACTGGTTCTTGATACGTTTTAAGTGCAAAAAGCCCGCCAAAACTGCCAACATCGCTGAGCACCTCAGGTCTATAGGTGGTTTTAACGAGGCTCTTAAGCCGTGATATTGCCTCCGATTCTGCTTCAAATGAAACACCCGCATCAGCGTACGTCAAAGGCTTTTTATCGGTTTCCATCTGACTTTTCTTGTTCCTTTAATAATTGTTTGCGAAGCGGTGAAACGCTTCTCTTCGGTCTTAAGAGGCTAATGACTAACACGATACCGCTAATACCTAAGGCAATGAGCACACCCATCTCTTCCGCTTCATCCGCTCTCATATTCGGTCGCAATTTCTCGATGAGGAACGGAAGAATTCGGCTCAAAACCATACCGAGAATCGCGCACCCAAGTAAGGAGATAAGCGTATGCCGTCCTTGTGCTGTACCTATCGGATTCGGTTTTTTCTGCTTGCCACGTTGTCTGAATTGCATAAAAAATTCCCTCCTTGAGGCACACTTCCAAGCCCATATTAAGACCGGATTTAATCTACCATTAAGGGAAGTTGTTGTGAAGATTCTTCCACAAACGGGACCGGATATTTTCCATCGAAACAGGTGGTACAAAAATCTCCAGGTGTTTCTACTGACTTCAGCAGTCCCTCAATACTCAAATAGCCGAGGCTGTCCGCACGGATATATTTGCGAATTTCATCAATTGTATGTGAACTCGCGATTAGCTCACTACGGGTTGGTGTATCCACACCGTAGAAGCATGAAAATTTATTGGGTGGGGATGCAATACGAAGATGGACAGCTGTCGCCCCGCCTTGTCGAACAATCTTGATGAGTTTCCTGCTGTTTGTCCCTCGCATGATCGAGTCATCTACCAGCACGACCCGTTTGCCGCGTAACACATCGCGCACTGGATTCAACTTTATCTTGACCATCAGTTCTCGGATATCCTGCGTAGGATTCATGAAGGAACGCCCCACGAAAGTGTTCCGAGATAACCCTAAATCGAACGGGATACCAGACTCCTCGGCATATCCGAGCGCAGCGATCGTTGCGGAATCTGGTACTGGAATAACGACATCTGCTTTGACGGGGTGTTCGCGGGCGAGTTGTCTGCCGAATTCGCGGCGCGTATTATTCACGCTCTGTCCAAACATCATGCTATCTGGGCGCGCCAGGTAGATATATTCAAAAATGCACTGCGATAATTGTGGCTGCCTCTGATGAAAACGAAACGATTCTACACCACGATGTACCGAACGGGTGAATACTAATTCCCCTGGTTCCACTTCACGTATCGGCTCCGCTTCAATAACATCAAAAGCGCACGTCTCGGAGGCTAACACGTACGCGCTCCCGAGTTTACCCAACCAAAGCGGTCGAAATCCGTGTGCGTCTCGAGCCCCTATCAGTGTGTTTTTGTCCATGCATACAAACGAATACGCACCCTCAAGACTCCGCAGCGCATCAATAATTCTGTATTCCAACGCCTGTTTCCGAGAGTGTGCTATCAAGTGGAAGATAACTTCGGTGTCCAGACTCGTGCTAAAGATGGAACCGGCGTTTTCTAAATGATTCCGAATTTGTAGTGCATTGACAAGATTGCCATTATGTCCGAGTGCGAGGGGACCTTGCTTGTAGTTTCGTACTAAGGGTTGTGCGTTTTCAAGTGTGCTTTCCCCTGCTGTTGAATATCGGTTGTGGCCAATGGCGATATGCCCTTTCAGTTGTCCTAAAGTCTCGGTGGTGAATACAGAATGAACGAGCCCCATACCGTGGTGGTATGTAAACTTCTCGCCATCTGATGCGACAATACCGCTACTTTCCTGACCCCGATGCTGAAGGGCACGTAACCCTAAATAGGTCAATTCTACTGCTCTGGGGTGGCCGAAAACGCCGAATACACCGCATTCATCCTTTGGTTTATCATCGTATTGCATTTTGATGGGTGAAACCTCCAGCATGCACTCTTGAATTTTCGCAACTATTCATTACAGAAGCCTTTCCTGAATTTATGCGTGTTCTGCCTTCACTTCGGTGTTTCCTGCCGTTAACCTGTACCCTAATATGGCACCGATCGGAACAGCGAGAATGTACCAGATTTCGACTGGCAAACCGAGGTACATCCACCCGCGCATTGGCAAGGAGATGATATACGCGAGTGTTTTAAGTACGGGAAGCAGCAACGCCAAAATCAAATTCGGTCTACCAAATATTTCCCAGGGGACGTTGAGGAGCGCGAGCAAACCGACGACAGCCGGTGGCCCCAAAAACGCCCCGGAACAAAGTGGTTTTAGCGGTATATCGGCACCAAATTTTCGACTCACAAAGCGGATGCCTACGCCTGACCCGACAATCACAATCCCGTATGTGACACTCAGCGAGATGAGAAGAAATAAACCTACCCAGAAACCGTGACTGACCCGATTGCCGAGCAGGAATTGCCAAATAAATGTCTCAAATATCAGCAGGCAGATCCAACCGCCCGCTAATCCGATGATGCTCCCTGCGACAATTTGCCCAAAGGTTAATGTAATACTGTTTTTTGTCATTATGTTCCTAACTCTCTTTTCGATTTACACAATTTACTTCTTGCTTTTCAAGCCGTTCTCTAAAACATGGGGATTACAAACCATTTCTACGAAAGACAGATAAACGAACCAATTTGTCTTATCGGTTCCTTTTCAAAACAACAATTCGATTGCTATTTGTCCCTTTTCTGTTATTGGAGACCCCCCAACAATTGGCTGTTTTCGTGAAGTGCTGATCGTTAATCATAAGTTTTTCGGGTATGAGTCCAGCATCCAATGCGGCTTTGGCAACGGCGTTTTCTAAAAAGATAGTTCCATTGCGTACTTCCCCAACTTCAAACGCGACCCGTCCACTACGCTTTAATATCCGACGCAATTCCACAAAGACATCTGTCATTCGAGAAACCCAATCCTCCAGCGACTTTAATTGCCAAATTTTGCCCGGTTCAACCGCTATACCACAAAACCACATTCGTAACCAATTGTCTTGCATATAGTCAATCGTATCGAGAAAAGGCGGCGACGTGACAACTAAATCAACCGATTCGTCCTCAATTTGCGGGGTTCTATCGGCAGATTCAGTCAGAAGCATAGCGTCGTCCCTCCAAAAACAATCTGGAAGGTTATGCCGTAACAACTGCTTAGATTTCCGGTGTATGAGTGCCTTCGTATCTCGGTATTCAGGTTTCTGGTTTCGTTTCTCGTTGATTTTCCGTTGGGAAGCAATCGAAGCTGCAAGATTTGGCGGCAAGGTGTAGACGGAGAAAAACCCGGGAGAATGCCCTGTTAGACGACCACATGCCACCATTTGCAACCATGCATCAACAGGCTCAAGTCGTTCCTGTTGAAAATAAGTCCGCCATCCGTAAATCTCTTGTAGAGTATCCTCATGAAAAAAGACGAGGAGTTCTTTGTCAATTTCAGCATCCGTAGACAGATCAATCGCTTGTAGCCTCTTTTCAATCTCCATCAACGTTGGTGGATTGAGGCGAGGCAATGCAAGGATTTTCGATAACGGATTTACATCATTCCCAATGACACGGTGTCCGTGCAGTTGCGCTTCTATCAGCGTTGTCCCGCGTCCCATAAACGGATCGTAAACTACGGATTCGGATTCGCAGAACTTCTGAATGAAATATGCCGGTAACTGTGGTTTGTAACAGGCGCGATACGACACTTCGTGAAGGGAATGTCCAGCGCGCTGTTTCGCTGTCCAAAACTCGTCTACATGCGTCGGAAGATGAATCGTATAATCGTAGGGTCTGCTAAAATCAACGGCTAATTGCATTATAGCCATGAGCAACTTCCTTGCATCGCTCCTTGCTTTCAAACGGCTCTTCTAAAGAGTGGAGGTTACAAACTTCTTCGACAAGAGACAGACCAAACCAATTCGACAGAAGACCTGTTAAATGTAATTCTATTGTATCACGATGTCATATTATTGTCAAAATAATCTAATCTTTTTTGTGTAAGGTCATTTAGGGTGGATTTTAGAATTACCTATATACTCTAATGTGAGGTTAGGAGGGAAACACACAAGCAAAAACACCTCGTCCACTGTCAATGTCTAAGTAATTGGGCGTTTTACACAATTTATCTTTACTCTACACTTAGGGACGGTTCAATCTGTCGCGCCCCAAGTTGAAAAAGTGCTCTGTTTGCTGGTGTATCAAAAGTGAAAACGGGTTTGCCCCATGCCAATACCGTTTGTGCGAATTCCAAGATTTTGCTGTCCTCTGCGGCATGGGCGATACAGATTTTGTCTGCGAGTGCCGCAACAAAAGCATTGCGTTGGTTTGCCAACACGGCAGTTGAACGCCGATGGTGCTTCCCAAAGATAGATAGGATTAATAGACGCTTTTCAGTTAGGGCATCTTTCCACGCCGGTTTTAGTCGCATATTTTCGAGGCTCCGCGCAGGACATAGAAGAATCGGTTGTGAGCCACGCAATAAAACGCGTAAACACTCCTGCTCAACTGCGGAATGATACCCACCAATCGTTGGGATACCTGCTTTTCTAAATTCCTGTGCCAAGTCATGCGCTTTCAGGATGATCTCTCCCGGACATTTGCTGGAGCAGAAAAGTGCCCAGAGGTCTCCGCTTATCGGGGTGCTTTGTTCAGGTAACAAGTCAGCATTTCCGCATGCCCAGATCGTGTTAGGTGCCTGCCTTTTTAAATACTGCTCCAATCTTGCTGGATAATTCGTGTCTTTTTGTGTGATGTGTTGGATTGTCTGCGTCACTTACTGTTGGTATCCTTTATGTAAGTCCTACTTCTTATGTTCGCGTAGTTAATCACGCAATTAATCACGCAGTTAATCGGTTATCAGAAACACGAATAAAAATAACACCTCCGTCGGTATTGACAAAGGCGGTGGTGGTTTCAATAACCTCTTGACTAAAATTCTCTTTGAATTCGGTCGTGGTGTTTTCTCCGTGTGTAATGCGTTGTTTGAGATCAATGGTTTCCATATTTTTCGATAAGATCCAAATATCTATTCCTCTTCCCAAAAATTTTCAACGGGAATTGGTTTACTGTGTCCCTTGTATATCAACTTAACCCGTATTGTGCCAGATTGACGCGGCGGTGGAGTAGCTATGACCGCGTCCACGTTAAGGATGTCCTCTTCATCATAGACGGGAAAAGCGAGGCGTTG
>CAZGAW010000103.1:0-19218 GCA_964523645.1 uncultured bacterium
TACTTGTGAAATAGTATTGCTCCAAAAATTTCGGGATTAATGTAGCATATTCACTAAGAATTGTCAATTTGCAAACCAAATTACAAGGATGTGTCAATATTTTGTCAAAAGTTAGGATTAAAATAGTTATCTGATGGTTTAATTTCATATCCACAATGGAGATTCATGAATACGAAAAACTTAGTCGCCGAATTTATTGGCACTTTCGCGCTGATCTTTATCGGTGCAGGTGCAGTGGCGATAGGGGCAGGCGGTTTAATAGGGGCAGCATTCGCTCACGGCTTCGTCGTTATAGCGTTTATATATGCGTATGGTCACATTTCCGGCACACATATCAATCCGGCGGTGACGCTCGGTTTCTTGGTAGCAGGCGAAATCGAATTCGTGGCAGCAATTGGCTACTGGATTGTGCAATTTCTTGGCGGGATTCTGGGTGCGGTCATGCTGAACATCGTGCTCCCGAATCCCGGCGACCTGGGTGTGACAATTTTAACGACAGAGGCAAATGGTGGGGCTTTTACGGTTACTGCAACACAAGGGCTTATCGTCGAAATTATACTGACTTTCTTCCTCGTCAATACCATTTTCAATACTGCTGTGAGCGGAAAATCGGGTAACTTCGCAGGACTTGCGATCGGTGTAGGGTTGATGTTTTGCATCGTTATGGGCGGTCCATTGACGCGTGCTTCGCTCAATCCCGCACGGACGTTGGGACCTGCCATCGTCAGTGGCAACTATGCCGACATCTGGCTCTATTTTGTAGGTCCTCTCGTAGGGGCAGCCCTCGCTGCGCTTCTCTATATCGGTGTCTTGAAGGACAAAGGAGAAGCGTAGCAAGTATATCATACAGGACTTACGCAATTTTGACAATATGGCACTTCTTAAAAGGGAAACTCGAAAAAACAGAGACGTTCTCAGGGAAACCCAAACTAACAGTTTATGCTACAAAAGAGCAGTATGCGTAAGTCCTATCATAGACAAAAAGAGAAGGCTGGCATGTACACGCGCCAGCCTTTTTTATTTCGTGCTGCGGTAAATGTATTAGGATGTAGTTGTAATCGGAACTTCGGTCGGTTTTGCGGTTTCCGACTTCGGAATGGAAAGTGTCAAGACCCCGTCAGTAAATTCGGCTTTGATATTGTCTGTATTGATGTCCGCTGGGAGTGTGAATCTCCGTTGGAAGCTGCCGTACCGGCGTTCAACTCGACGGTAGTTTTGCGTATCGTCTACCTTTTCCTGCCGTTTTTCACCACTGAGCGTCAAAAGGTTGTCTTTGACAGAGACAGAGAGATCGTCCTTTGTCACCCCTGGGAGTTCAGCATAGACTTCAAAGCCGTTGTCTGTTTCCGAAACATCGACCGAGGGTGCCCAGTTATATTGATCTGCATGGGTTTTTGTGTGCTGTGCTGCAAAAAGCGGGCTGTAAAATTTGAACAAGTTTCTTGTGGGTCTGCGTAAGGTCAAATAAGTCATCTTTCGTTCTCCTTTAGTGTGCTGAGTATATTCGGTGTATGCTAAGGGGTGCCCCGTCGCTAGTTCAGCAAACGGGGCATGCCCTTTTCGTTGCTTAGGAATTTACTGTGATCGGAACTTCAGTCGGTTTTGCGACTTCAGCTTTCGGGATTTCGAGTGTCAAGACCCCGTCCTTGTATTCCGCCTTGATAGCGTCGGTTTCAATGTGTCTCGGTAGTGTGAAGCTCCGCTGGAAGCTGCCGTATCGCCTTTCCACACGGTGATAATTTTTTCCGTCTGTCTCCGCTTCCTGTCGTTTTTCGCCTTTGATGGTCAGGAGATTATCGGTTACAGAGACACTGACATCATCTTCTGCTACCCCTGGGAGTTCGGCACGAATTTCATACCCATTTTCCATTTCAGAGATGTCTACTGTCGGCATCCAATAAGCCTCTTCAGTATCTGTTCCATTTTCCTGAGAACCGAAGGCATCCCCAAAAATACGTCCCATCTCGTTGTGGAGATTGAACAGGTTTTTCATCGGTCTGCGTGTCGTTAGGTAATTCATTTTTTTCTCCTTTTATTTTCAAGTTGTTGTATTGATATAAGCAAGTTTTGTGCCAATCTTTTCTGAGGCGATTCCGAGATGTTTGCCTCTCTGTTTGTATATAAGCAAATTCCGTGCCAAAACCACTTTTATCTGCGATATAGCAAGGGTAGGTGCGGTTTCCTAACCTACGTAGCGTAAGCTGCAACTAACGGCGGGTCAACAGAAGAAGACCTATCTGATAAAAATCTATTGCTGCTGACAGCCAATAGTCGATGGCTGATGGCCCTAAATGGGTTTGCCAAATTGACATCACACTTGCCACTGTGGCATTCTCTGAATGTCAAAATGACTTTATAGTTGTAGACCGTTTTTTTGTTTTCCTTTCCCAAGTATGTTATAATTTTACAGTTATTCGAGATATAGTGATTGAAATAGATCCTCGCCGGTTCTTTTATCACTGTTTGACATAAAATCTTTATCAAGAACAGGTCTTACGCAATTGTGATTTCCGTAGCCCATTCTGTGAGATGGGAACTCTCGCAAAAATACACACGTTCTTCTGACCCAAACTATAAAGTCAGATGCTCAAATGAGCAGACTGCGTAAGTTCTAAAGAATTAGTTACAAGTAAAGGAGAGATTATGAGAAAGTCCGTTCTACCATACCTTCATTTACCGAGAATACTTCTACTTATCTTATGTTTTTTTTCTTTTTTGGGAATATCTCTGGCAACGGAGGAGACCACTCAAACGGAGGGCGTAGATATCGAAAGCGATTCCGGGGCTCCTACGGATGTAATTCAACTCGAAAAAATTTTGGTTAAAGGCGACCGTGCCTATTCGACTGCATCCTCGATGTCCATTCGACAGTTTGATTTGAACATCCGTCCGATGCAAACAGCACAAGATATGCTGCAACTGGCACCGGGACTGATCATCACACAACACGCTGGTGGTGGCAAAGCTGAACAGATCTTTCTGCGTGGATTCGATGCCGACCACGGTACAGACGTTGCCATTTCAACGGATGGTATACCCGTGAATATGGTTTCGCATGGACACGGTCAAGGGTATGCCGACCTTCATTATGTTATACCTGAGCTAGTGGAATCAATCGACCTATTCAAAGGTCCCTACTTTGCTAGTCCCGGTAATTTTTCGACTGCCGGTTCAATTTTGTTCCATACAAAGGACTACCTTGCTAAGAACATGATGAAAATTGAGGGCGGCGAGTTTAACACGCAAAAAGCCACCGGGCTGTTTCAGGTGCCTGGTAGTGATGACCGCCGAAGTGCTTATTTTGCCGCCCAGTTTTACAATACCGACGGTCCTGTTGAAAGGGAGCAGAATTTCCAGAGATCCAATCTTTTCGGGAAATTCTATACGTATCTGAATGAAACAAACAAACTCGCCTTTTCAATAAGTTCCTTTAGTTCTGCATGGGATGCTTCTGGTCAGATTCCGCAACGCGCTGTTGACGACGGACTCATTACTCGGTTCGGAACAATCGACGACCTTGAAGGCGGACAGACGGGTAGACAGAACCTCAATTTAACCTACACGGCAACAGGTGAAAATAATAGCCGATTTTTGATGCAGTCCTATTTTTCCCGTTATAACTTCAAGTTATTCTCGAATTTTACCTTCTTTCTTGACGATCCGGAAAACGGAGACATGATTGAGCAAACGGATGACCGCACTATCCTCGGGTTGAACACTGAATATCAATTCGAGCAATCGATCAATTCGATGCCGTTGACGACTACCTTCGGTGGAGGATTTCGTGCCGACGATATTGAGGTGAGTCTCTGGCACAGTCCCAATCGCAGACGTTTAACCCAAAGGGTGAATTCAGGTATTATTGAATGCAATCTGTTCCTCTGGGCGCAGGAAGAATTAATCATCAATCCGCAACTCCGGTTGCAACTCGGTTTGCGCGGTGATTACTTCACCTTTAACGTCGAAGATTATCTTGACACGCTATCTCCAGAAACAGTAAGATTACCACACGCTTCAGGATATGCACAAGAAGCAATGCTCAATCCCAAATTCAACTTGGTCTATAGTCCGTTCAGTTCGACGGACCTCTTCCTAAACTTTGGCACGGGGTTCCACTCCAATGATGCACGCGATGTGGTGATTGAACGAACTATTTCCGACTTAGAGCGGACAATGGGGCACCAAGGGATAAGTGACGCTCAAATTAACGATCGACTTGCACAGTTGAATTTCGACAGAGAACAATCCGGCATTCGCACGTTACCGCGCGCAATTGGTGCTGAAATCGGCACAAGGCACCGATTTTGGGACCGATTCAATATCGGAATTGCTGCATGGTGGCTGGAATTAGACGAAGAATTGGTGTATGTCGGTGATGCCGGGGAGACTGAAATCAATGGCAAATCCCGTCGGGTCGGTATTGACATTGAGGGACGTGCACAGGTCCTTTCGTGGATATGGATAGATACAGACGTGAACCTCTCGCGCGGAAAATACGTTGATGAACCCGTTGATGCCAACGATATTCCGCTGGCGCCGCGCGTCAGCTCAACCGGTGGCTTGACAGCCAACCATCCTTCGGGTTTCGGTACCAGTTTACGTTATCGCTACATCGGTGATCGTCCTGCCAATGAGGATGGTACCGTGACGGCAGAAGGGCACACACTTCTGAACCTTGGACTTTCCTACGCATTTGGACCCTTCAAGTATTTCATGACTGTTGAAAACCTTTTCGATATTGATTGGAACGAAGCACAATTTGACACTGAATCGCGTTTAGCCAGTGAGTCAGAACCGATCTCAGAGATTCACTTTACGCCGGGAAATCCACGAAATATACAGGCTGGCATCAGTTATCAATTCTAAGAGGGTGTTGCTCTCTGCGGAGGAAACGATCAAATTTCGATTGTATTAGGACGAAGATGTGCTTTCTTGAATCCGCGCGCGGATACCAGCGACAAGTGTGTGCAACGCAACAGGATTTTCGTCTTGGAATGGAATAACAAGATCCGCATACTGTTTGCAAGGCTCGGTATAGACGGGGAAATTAGGGAGGACATCGCGACGATACCAATTAATAGCCCACTCCAGATCACCACCGCGTTGTGCAACGTCACGGAGCATTCGTCGGAGGACCCGCTCGTGTGGGTCTACATCGAGGAACAGTTTGATATCCATCAGGTCTCGTAAATCTTCACTCCAGAAGATGAGATGTCCCTCCACAATAACGACGCTGCTGGGTTGCACGCTTGATTTTTCGTTGTTACGTTGTGCAGCGCGGGTACCAGGAGTAGGTATACTGATTGCATCACGATCGCGGAGTTTCTTGATGTCTGCGATGAGAGCATCCCATAGAACGGCATCCGGATGATTTGCGGTGATGACGCGTTCCCGTTCTTCTTCTGCGTATTCCGACCAATCGCGGAAATAGGAGTCTTGATTTAGGACGACAGGCGAGAATTCCGAGAGTTGTTCCGCCAAGGCACTGGCAAAGGTCGTTTTCCCAGAGGCGGACCCGCCCATGATCCCCACAGTAATTGGTGTGAAATGTTCTGATTTCGGCATAGTCTCTTCCTTGTTCTTTTCCTAATAGTAACATATATCGGTTTGGATATCAAGGTTATTTTTTGCATTTTCGGAAATAGTGGTGAGAGTAAATGGTTGGTGTTGATTCACTACGAAAATAATCCGTGCTCCTATTTGTTAGGATGGGAAAATCCGAAGAAACACCCAAGTAAATACGACAGCAAAACACACTTAAGGTCTCTCTGATAAGGTGGATTTACAGGGTACTGGTGACTAACAACTATTTCCTGACCATTTCGATAAAAGAAATTTGACTTGCATAAAAAATTGTGTTATTATATAACAAAATTGGTTGTAGTGTCCTATAGCACGGCTGGTATGCGCGAGACGCGAACCCACATTAAAAAACGTAAACACTTTTTCAGAAATAACGTCTTAGATTATAAAGGCGTACGTGCTAATAGCGGAATTTACTTTACGGAGCGTTAGGGTTGGTTCTTTTCATTGCCCTAATTTCATAGGAACTTGACAATGCGAACGCTTCAACGCAATACCATCAAAGCGCAGATATCCGATGTTCGGACGATTCGAGTCTCTTTAGGGGGTGTTTCCTCCTATGCATGGTCTCTTTTTGAGGCATTTGCGAGCAAAGGCTTGTTTGAAGGCTTTCTTGGATTGTATTTGTATCTGTACCTGTACTTATATTTGTACAGCAACGACAGGTGGTGAAGGTTCGTAGGTAATGCCCATATTACAAAGATTAACCGATTCCATTATCACCACCCGGCGTTGAAAAGAGATTTTCGATGTTGGGTATTTTTTTTAACCGAATTTAATTCGCGACATGCAGAGTTCCTTTTCGGTGTAGCTTATAAACCGAGAACTTGCTATTAAATAGGTGGAGGCAGTTGAAAAGCATGGTAATCGTTACCAAGACCGATGCGACACAAGCAGATATCGATGCTGTTGTAAAACGGATCGAAGAAGCAGGTTTGAAAGCACAAGTTTCAATTGGCGAGCGGCACACGGTCATCGGTGTCATAGGAGATAAAACATTGCTTGGTGATATTCCAATAGAGTCAATGTCCGGTGTCGAGCGAACGATGGCGATCACAGCACCTTTCAAGTTGGCGAGCCGGCAGTTTCGGGATGAACCGACGGTGATTGCAGTTAACGGCACAAAGATTGGTGGGCGGCAGGTGCCTGTCATCGCCGGTCCGTGTGCAGTAGAAAGTACGGAGCAGATCGTAACCATCGCACAACAGGTGCAAAAAGCTGGAGCGAGTTTCATCAGAGGCGGTGCCTTTAAGCCTAGAACGGGTCCTTATAGTTTCCAAGGTTACGGTGAAGAGGCTCTTAAAATGCTGGAAGCAGCGAAAGCCGAAACAGGCCTCGGTATTGTTACCGAAGTTATGACCCCGCACGAAGTCGAACTCGTTGGCGAATATACGGATATGTTCCAACTCGGCACTCGGAACATGACAAATTTCTATCTGCTACGTGAAGTCGGACGCGCGAATAAGCCTGTGATTCTCAAACGTGGGATGTCTGCGACAATTGAAGAATGGCTCCTTGCCGCCGAGTATATCCTCGCTGAGGGAAATCCCGACGTTATTCTGTGTGAGCGCGGCATTCGGACCTTTGAAACGCATACCCGCAACACGCTTGATTTGAACGCTGTACCTGTTATTCACGAGTTGAGTCATTTACCTATTGTTGTTGATCCGAGTCACGGCACAGGTATCCGAAGCCTTGTTTGTGATATGACGAAGGCATCTGTGGCTGCAGGGGCAGATGGATTGCTACTTGAAGTGCATCACGATCCAGATCATTCAATGACGGGAGATGGTGCGCAGTCGCTGTTCCCAGATCAATTTGAGACGCTAATGCAGGAATTGAAATCAATTGCTATCGCAGTCGGTCGTGAAATGTAAGGAGTAGTTGTCGGTTATCGGTTTTCAGTTTTAATAGTTTTCAGTTTTCAGTCACAAGAGGGAAATTCGGGAACAATGCATCCTTTACGGGTTGGGAAACCTTGAAGAAACACTTTCTTCGCATTGGATTTCAGCGTTTGGAAAAAACTACGGAATATTCCAAACGGAGGCAGATTGTTACCAAAACCCCTCGTAACCGACAACCGATAACTGACGACTGATAACCATTCCTCTGACAACTGATAACTGACGACTCTAAATTGGAGGGACAGAGCCTTGGGCGATTTTGAGAAGAACCAGCAAAAGGTCTATATTTTTGACACAACGCTCCGCGATGCTGAACAGACACCCGGTGCTGCACTCGGTATCGAGGAAAAACTGGAGATTGCCAAGCACCTCGCCAAATTAAATGTTGATGTCATTGAAGCCGGATTCCCGATTTCGTCGCCGGGGGATTTCGAGGCTGTCAAACGGATATCCAACGAAGTTGAAGGACCGGAGATTTGTGCACTCTCTCGCGTCGTCGAAAAAGACATTACCGCAGCGTGGAAAGCTATTGAAGACGCGCCGCGTGCCCGTATCCACACTTTTGTCGGAACATCACCGATACATATGGGACGTATCACACGGACAACGCCTGAGGATACGCTCCGGATGGCAACCGATGCAGTCGCCTATGCAAAGCGTTTGTGTGAAGGACACCCTGATGCGAATGTCGAATTTTCACCAATGGATGCCGGACGGACGGAGTTAGCGTTCCTTTATGAAGTCGTTGAAGCCACAATCGCTGCTGGCGCGACCGTTGTCAATATTCCTGAGACCGTCGGATGGACAGTACCGACAGAGTTTGGTGACTTGATTAAAGGCATCATGGAGAATGTACCGAATGTTAAAGATGCCATTATTAGTGTCCATTGTCATAACGATCTTGGGTTAGCGGTAGCGAATAGCCTTATAGCGGTTGAACAGGGGGCACGGCAGGTGGAATGCACAATCAATGGACTCGGCGAACGTGCCGGAAATACCTCGTTAGAAGAGGTCGTCATGGCGATCCGAACCCGACGGGATTACTTCAAAGAATATTACACCGAAATTAACGCCAAAGAGATCGTTCCAATCAGCAGGCGTGTCAGCCGGACGATGGGCATTGCCGTCCAACCGAACAAAGCGATTGTTGGTGCGAATGCCTTTGCACACAGTTCGGGTATCCATCAGGACGGTATCATCAAATCGCGGGTGACCTTTGAAATCATTGATCCAAAGGAGATCGGGTGGAAAGAGAGTCAGCTGGTGCTCAGCCCGCGTTCCGGACGCAACGCACTCAGACACCGACTCAGCGAGCTCGGCTATGAAGTGGACGCGGAACAGTTGGACAAGGTCTATGAAAGATTCCTGCGGGTTGCCGATAAGAAGAAAGCCGTGCAGGATGCCGACCTTGAGGCAATTATGAGCGATGAGATTCGTTCAATCCCCGCTGTCTTTGAACTGGATTATATTCAGATTGTCAGTGGAACGAAAATCTCACCGACAACAACAGTCGGTATTCGGACAGAAAATGGGGTGGTTGAGAAGGCATCGACTGGTGATGGTCCGGTAGATGCGGCGTTTAAGGCGATCGGTCAAGTTGTTGACATTCAACTCAACCTCATTGACTATCAAATCCGTTCCGTAACCGAGGGTGAAGACGCTATCGGTGAGGTATCACTGAAGGTGCAGGACAACGGGCACATCATCACAGGGCACGGTGCCAGCACAGACATTATTGAGGCGAGTGCGCGTGCTTACATCCACGCCGTTAATAAACTGATTCAGATCCGATCTGAAGGGTAATAGTTGTCAGTTAAAGAGGACTCTGGTAACAATTAACACCTCGTGAAGATTCCAAACTGGGGTAGATTGTTACCAGACGGTTCTTAACCGATAACTGACGACCCTTAAATTTACCAATCTTCCACCAATTGCACCAGCAACCGCACCCCGTAACCTGAAGCACCTTCAGGGATATAGGAAGAACCTTTCATACCCCAAGCCGTGCCTGCGATGTCGAGATGCACCCACGGGTAGCCTTCCGCGAATTTCTTCAGAAACGCGCCGCCTGCAATCGTGCCAGCGGTACCGTCTCCGATGTTCTGCACATCGGCGACCTTACTTTTCACACCTTCATCGTAATCGTCCCAGAGTGGCAATTCCCAGACCCGTTCGTGGGTTTTTACGGCTGCTGATTTCACTTTCGCCATGAGATCGGCATCCGTTCCCATTGCTCCCGCTGCGATATGTCCTAAGCAGGTAATCACGGCACCTGTGAGTGTTGCTAAGTCAATAACGCCTTTCGGATTATATTGTCCTACCCATCCGAGGGCATCTGCCAGCACCAATCGTCCCTCTGCATCGGTGTTGAGGATTTCAATTGTTTTCCCGCCGTAGGAGGTGACGACATCTCCCGGCTTGACAGCCGTTCCGCTGGGCATGTTCTCGGTGGCAGCAATTACACCGATGACGCGCACGTTGGGTTTCAGGTGTCCAATCGCTTGCATCGCACCGATGACAGCAGCGGCACCTGACATATCGTGTTTCATCTCATGCATGCCGCTTCCACCTTTAAGGGAGATTCCACCTGTATCGAACGTAATGCCCTTTCCAGCGAGCACGACGGTATCTTGTCCTTCGCCGTCTGGTGTGTATTCCAGGATGATGAATCGAGGTTCTTCAACGCTGCCTTGTGCGACAGCGAGGAGCGTCCGAAAGCCTTTTTCCACGAGGGTCGCTTTATCAAAAATTTCGCAATTAAGTCCTGATGCTTCTGCCACCGCTTGTGCCTTTTCAGCAAGTTGTGTGGGTGTGAGATAGTTTGCGGGTTGGTTGCTTAAGTCGCGAGCGAGGTGTGTGCCGCTGGCTATCGTTTCGCCGCGCGTCACAGCATTTTCTATTATTGCCTTGCTATGGTCGTTTTCAACTAAGAACGTAATGGATTCAAGTTTCTTTTTCTCGTTATCATCGTCGGTGGATGTTTTATGTTCGTCGAACTGATAGAGTGAAAGGAGGCTTGCCTCCGTGGCCCCTTGAATCATTTCAGGTGTGGCTTCGATGGGGATCGGGATACTGGCGGTGCTTAAGCCCTTGTCGCGGATCGCCCGCGCGGCGTTACCCGCTGCTTCACGTACCTTTTCGACAGTAAGGTCATGGTATTCACCCAAACCGACCAGTAGCACGCGCGGTGCGGTTATTGCGCCGTTTGTATAGAGCCAACAGGTGGTTTTGTGTTTACCTTTGAAGTCGCCGAGATTCATCACTTCACGAATCCGTCCACCGAGCACTTGTTCTATATTTTGGAGCGGTGCGCTATAAAAATCTGGGTTCTCCAATATACCGATGGCGATGACATCGCTCTGCTCTTGAGTGAATCCACCGGTTTTGACAGTAATGTTCATGAATACTCCTTTTTTTACCTATTGTGGTTCTACCAATCAATCTCATCAAGGGTATATTATAAGATAACACAATTTATCTGCGAAAACCAACAGAAACATGAAGTTTATAATTCTAAGTGCTTCGCATTCCTGTCAGAACTATTAAAGGTTCCTTGCTCGTGACGGTGATTGAATGATAGGTGTTCGCGGGGACATCCATCCGATCGCCGGGTTCGACAATCCCCTGTTCATCGGCGACCTTCACATCAGCCGTGCCAGACAGGACACAGACGACTTCATCTTGGGTATGGATATAATCGAGGTAAGCACCACCGGGACGGCCTGACCATTCATAGGCGTTGAAGCCTTCAGATTGCAGCTGCTGCTTTAAAGCGTCAGCGTCCGAGTGCTGTTCTGACCAACGTGATTTCCAATTCATAGTGGTCTCCTTAAAGCGGCTCTAATCGCACCGGACACACCTTCAATTCAGCCGTGTGGGTAACCGGGTCGTAGCCGGAACCGGTCAATACGTTGACGGGTACATCTGCGAAACTAAAACTCGCGAAGACGGTACCACGCGGCGAACGGTTCGTCGCTTTTACTTTGATAGTAATGCTGCCGCGCGCGCTGCTCATTTTACACCATTCCCCATCCGTCAAGTTCCATTTTTCGATGTCAACGGGGTTGACTTCCAACGATTCCTCTGACAAAAGGTAATCAATCCCTTGTGCTCTTCCGGTCTGTGTGCGGGTATGGTAGGATTCCAAACGTCTTCCTGTCGTGAGCCATACGGGGAAATCCTCGCTAATCGTCTCTGCTGGGTCTCGGTAATGCACATTAGAAAAGATACCGCGTCCATTGGTAAACGTTTCTTCGTGTAATCTCGGTGTGCCGGGATGTTCTTTATGCGGTACGGGCCACTGGTATTCGCTTTTGTCAATACGTTCCCAATCCAACCCTGCATAGATCGGTGAAAGCCGACAGAGTTCGTTGAAAATCGGTTTCGGTGTGTCGAAATCGAAGCCTTTAAATCCGAGGCGTTGCGCGATTTGACAGATAATCCACCAATCCGGTTGTGCTTCACCCGGAGGTGGCGCTGCAGCCCGCAGCCGCTGGACGCGGCGTTCCGTATTCGTACAAACCCCGTCCGTTTCACCCCATGCCGTTGCAGGTAGCACGACATCGGCGAGTTCCGCGGTTTCAGTGAGGAAAAGGTCGATGACAACAAGGTGATCCAACGAACTGAGGGCGTGCTCACAGTGTTCTCTATCTGGATCCGATAGTAGCGTATTCTCACCGTCAATCAGCATGGCATGGATACTGTCCCCACAGAGCTCTAAGGCGGTAACTTTGGTGATGCCTTTCTCTAAATCGACTGCTCTGCCGTATGCGGCTTTGAATTTCGACTGATGTTCTGGATCGGTGACGGCTTGGAAACCCGGGTAGTTGTTCGGCAAGGCACCGCTGTCTCCTGCACCTTGGATGTTGTTCTGCCCACGCATCGGGTTGATACCCGTACCCTCACGTCCAAGGTTACCGGTCATCAGCGCAAGGTTGCAGAGACTTTGCACATTCTCAACACCACAGATATGCTCCGTAATTCCTAACGTGTAATAGATGGCACCTCTGTTCGCAGCACCGTACCACATCGCTGCCGTCTCAATATCCTTCGCGGGTACACCTGTTATTTCTTCCGCCCATTCCGGTGTCCACTGGCTGATATGTTCAAAGAAGTCATCAAAACCCGTGGTTCGATTTTTAATGAACTCGTCATCAATCAAGCCTTCACGAGCGATTACGTGTGCCATACCGAGAAGCAGTGCGGTGTCCGAACCGACGCGGAGCGGAAGAAAGAGATGCGACATCTCTGCTAATCCGATACGTCTCGGATCTGCAACGATAAGTTTCGCACCGTTAGCGACCGCCTTCTTAAGCCCTGTCGCCGCGACAGGATGGCATTCCGTCATATTTGTGCCGATGCAGAAAATTACATCCGGTTTTTGCATGTCAACGAGCGGATTGGACATCGCGCCACGCCCGATTGTCGCTGCCAGACCGGCAACGGTCGGGGCGTGTCAGGCACGGCTGCAATTGTCGATGTAATTCGTTCCGAATCCGGCACGGATAAACTTCTGCATGAGATACGCCGCTTCACTCGGTGCACGTCCAGAGGCAATACCGTAGATGCTGTGTCTGCCGTGTTCAGCATGGACTTTCCGAAATCCCTCAGACGCTCTATTGAGTGCTGCTTCCCATGTGGCTTCGTGGAGTTCGCCGTCTTCACCGCGGATGAGTGGTGTTTTTAGCCGATCGGGATGTTGCACGAAGTCGTAAGCAAACTGACCTTTGACACAGAGCGCACCTTGGTTAGCGGGTCCATCCATTGCCGGATGGATACCGACAATCTTTTCGTTCTTCGTTAGTACATCAACAGAGCATCCGACCCCGCAGTAGGGGCAGATTGTACGTGTTTTGTCAGGAGCGGTGTCCTTTACCTCATCAACTGCCCGGAGTGCTTTTTTGTCAGCGAGCGCTCCAGTTGGACAGGTCTGGATGCACTGTCCACAGAAGGTGCAGGCGGAGTCCTTGAGAAGCCCGTCAAATTCGGTTGTAATTTGTGTATGGAAACCGCGGTTCATGACGTTAATGGCGTGATCACCCTCTTGTTCGGCACAGACGCGGACACATCGGTAGCAGGAGATGCAGAGTTCGTAATCTCTGAGAATGAAGGGATTGTCATCGTCCATTTTACTCGTGCCAGATGTTGCACCTGTAATACTCGTCCCGTTAATCTCGTACCTATCGCGGAGATCTGTGAGCTCACCAGATGCATAACCACGCAACGGGGATACATCGACTTCGCGATTCTCACTAACGACCATTTCCAACAAGGTCTTCCGATACGCCTCTATTGTATCGGTTGCTGTGTGGACGACCATCCCCGGTGTGGCTTTCGTTGTGCAGGATGCCACCGGATTTCGCGCCCCTTCTAATTCGACGATACACAGGCGACACCCCCCGAAAGGTTCAAGCCTTGGATCGTAGCAGAGCGTTGGAATCTCTTTCTGATGGCGTTCTGCAATTTCAAGAACAGTTTCGCCTTCGGAGAAGGCAGCTTCGACGCCATCAATTTCTATTTTTTGCGTCATGATGCGTGCTCCAAACACAAGATTACATGTTTTGCGGTGCGATGCGTCTTCCTATTTAGAGAAGTCTATTTGCGGTACCTCTAACTCACCTGCGAGGATTTTGGCTTTGGCAGCTTCAACGGCTTTTTGCACCGCTGCTGGCACCTTACTCTTCAATGCGGGACTATAGGTAAGGGCAATCGCTTCGTCGGTTAGCATGTTGAAGGTATAAATCTGCGGTTTGAACTCGCCATTCTTGACAATTTCAGCGATTTTCACAAACGCGTTGGGTGTAATCACGGCATTTGCAATGACCGTTGGGGAAATATCACTTTTGTCGCGATTTGCCCCAAACGTGTAGACAATCTTTCCTTCTTTTTGGGCGAGTTCAGCAGCTTCGTAAGCACCGAGCCCTGCTGCATCCGCATTTGGGAAGATAAAGTCAACACCCTCATTAATTTGTGCGAGTGCGAGTTCCTTGCTCTTACCGATATCTTCCCAGTTCCCAACATATACCCGAGAGACCTCTGCTTCGGGATTCACACTTTTCGCACCGCCTTCAAACGCCATAAACGTGCTATTGACAGATGGGATGTTCTGCCCGCCCATCACACCGAGTTTATTTGTGTTGGTCATCATGCCTGCGATCACCCCTAATAGATACGCTGCCTGTTCAACACGGAAATTGACGGGTGAGATGTTGTCGGTAATGGTGCCACCCGATGACGTAATGAAGATCGTCTCGGGAAAATCAGGGGCGACGGCTTTTGCGGGGTCTTGGAACTCGTATCCGTGTCCGAACACGATGTTGTAACCGTCGAGTGCATAGGAACGGAATTGTTCTTCTTGGTCTGTCGGGGTTCGGGTTTCGGCGTGACTGATTTCCGCACCGAGTTGTTTTTCAATTTCTTTGAGACCTTCATAAGCTAAAGCGTTCCACCCAGCATCACTGATTGAACCCGGAAGTAACATAGCGACCTTAAATTTTTCATGCCCTTTCGCCTCAAGGTTCGCGTTTCCTACGAGCATAAATCCGATGATGAAAAGGCATAGGTATAATGCCTGGATTGCAATGGTATTTTGTAACTTATAGGGTATTTTTATCACGTCAAAATTTCTCCTTCTTTACGGGAATGTTTGATAAAGTATAGCATGTTTACACGAAACCAGACTGAGAACATTATACCACTTTCTGTGAAAATATGCCAATCCTTTATCAATCTCCCCGCCAAGCCCCATGCTTTAGCTTGGGGATGTAGGCGGGCATTAGATTTGTTGTTCAAATCCCCAATCCTGTTGACAAAAACTGCCTAAAATGTTATACTTTTCCTATTAGGGCTTACGCAACGCGCAATGAATTGCGCTACTACAAACTATACTGCTTCTGAGAAATGCCCATCTTTCCAAGGTATACCTGTTCGTAGTAATGCGATTTATCGCATGTCTGCGTAAGTTCTATCTATCACACTATCAGACAGTTTCGACACTACTGCCCCCTTCCGAGTAACGGGTGCCCCCCCCGGGGGCGTTTCGGTTTCCGACCCACTGAAACGGCAGTAAAGGTGTGATGTATGAGAACCCATGCGAACTACGAACCCTAAAACTTTTTGAGGGGACCCCAATGAGTGGACATTTTATACAAGCCTTACAAGCGATTGCTACCATCCTCGCCGTTTTTGCGATGATATGGAAATTTCGTAAAGACATTCTCACAGAAGTTGATAAAAAATTTGATACCTTCAAGTCGGATGTTGACAAACGTTTCGATACTATTGATAAACGTTTTGATACTATTGATAAACGTTTCGATGCTATTGATAAACGTTTTGAGAAAATTGAAGCGACACTTGAAACCATGCAACAGAACCATCTCGATCACATCATACAGTTGCATGTTAACCCTCATGTCGCTCCACCAACACCCAGCAAGGAGCAATCTTCATAGGACAAGACTTACGCAATTTTTGAGCATTGCCGCGTCCTGAAAGAGAGATCGTATAAAAGACGCAGCTGGTTTTTTGACACAACCTAACAGGTTATGCTACAAAAGAACAACATGCGTAAGTCCTAATAGGAAATAAATACCCGATAGAACCATCCTCGCCCGCTGGATACGCGCTTGTGTGATAGCGTCGCCAGTTTTTGCTGACCTCACGGATGCAGACCTTGACAAAATTCGGCTAATCCTCAACACATCTGAGAAACACATAAAATCTGAAATTATAACCTAAGTTGCCACTTGTAGCACAAACTTTATAGTTTGTGCACGTAAATGATAGTTTGTGCACGTAAATGTCCAAACTAAAAGCTTGCCCTACGAGACCTGCGCGGCTCATGACCCATTTTCACCGAAAAACAGGGATGCATACGCGAAATCTTATAAGTAGCAACTTGCGTAAATTATAGTAAAACTCGAAAACAAAAGGGCACTTTGGAAAACACAAAACACCTCAAGGTTTCCGCTGGCGAGGTTTCCTTGGGGAAATACCCAAGCAAAAACACCTCGCCTGTTAATAATGTCTCGTTAATTCTAAACTTTCCTATAAATCAGAGAGTGCCGAGTCTGAAAAACGAATGACAGAATACGTTGAGGTTAGGTTTGAGAGTGTCGAAATAGGATCGTTTTTCATCAAGTGATTTCTCTGTTACAGATCAATACCTCGTGTTGAGGTGCGTTTCCGCCCACTTAAAGCGGTTTGGAGACCTTGTACGCAATTCTTGCACTGGATCAGCGGCTTCATAAAAGTTATACCCTCCTTGTAAGCGCCAGTATTCTGTACAATACTGTGCCGCATTTTCAGTCAAGTTATTTTCATATTGAGCACTTGTGTCGAAGAACAACCCGTCAAAAGGATTTTTTGAGAATTGTTGCAAGTCCGCTTTCCACGCTCGGTTATATGCACCTGCGTCAGAGGTATTTCTCCACCCTCTTACGCTACCAGCAATGGCGTGCTGTCGGGCATGAGCAAGTTCGTGAGCCGTGGTGCTGTACCAAAGACGTCCACGTGTTTCGGGTGGATTGAACATTGTTATCACCATATTCTCGTACTCTCCGCCAACCTTTTCCAATTCGTGATGCGGCTGTCGCAGTGCGTGTACCAGCACCACATCATGGGGCAAGGTTTCGTTTTCCAGAATGAAACGCATTGCATCTGGCCAGCGAAGCCCCATCACGATGGCCCCTGGCTCTTGTGTGTGGTGTCCGGCAAAGACACGGTTTGCACCGACGTGCTGTAGCTCTGTTGGACGAGAGCGGTACACTATCACCTCTTTCGGTTCAAGATACACTTTCTCTGTGCGGAGGTAAAGCTGATCCTCTGCAATGTTTTTGAAGAGGAAATAGCCACCCTCGTTGGTTAGGGCTTGCTCACCTGCTCTTGTGCCGTTGGTTATCGTTACCACAGCACCAGAGACAGGAGCAAAACCGCCAGCAGGAGCCCACGCACCACTTTTAGTTACGCCATCATAGTCGGCACCTCTCACTGGCATAACCACCCGACCGACAAAATCATTGTGATCGCTCTGTGGTGGCATGTACTCCCTGTATGGTCCAGGAAAATTCAGCACCCATGCCGATGGCGGGAGTATTTCTGAGTCTATAACTGACTCATCCATCCAAGATCGTCCATAGGTTACCGGATGTTCCTGTTCAGGATATAGCATCTTTCGCTCGGGTGGTACAACCACCTCTGCAATCGGCTCTGGTTGTACGACTTCTGGCTCTGGCACTACATCAGGAGCAGTTTCTGGCTCATCCATCTCTTCAACTACAGGCGCAGGTTTCTGCACCCGGAGTTTCACCTTGTGTCGATAAAACGCAGCGAGGGGGTTGCCCTCCAGATCTACACTGAACCGACCCACCATGAGGGAAATTCGTTTCCCTTCATCTTCTGGAGCGACAGTATATTTGCATATATAGTCATCTGTTCCAGAATTGAGCGGTTTGGCATCGCCAGGGAGAAAGTCTTCTCCTTTTGCACCATGGTCAGCCATCTTGAACCGGGCAAGGGTTGCGCCTTGCTCAGTCCGATGTTGGTAGTAGAGTATCGGGCGTGCTTCTTCGCCATCTGAAACAACGTGTTGCATCGGCTCAGAGAACACTACCTTTATAAAGATGGTGCTTCCTACTGCAACAGGTGCAGTAATTGGCTTCGTAAGCTGCCAGTCATGGAAAAACTTCACTGCTTTAACAAACGGTGTGCCTTGTGGTGCTGTGGGCGCAGTGGGTGCTCCGGGAGCAACATCAAGATACTTCTCCTGCACAAACACCCCAACTTCAGTATTCTCCGCCAAAGATGTGAGCTCTAATGGGTCTTCTGTCTCGCCGCAGCCTATGATGTGGATGGCAACGAGCAGCAGGAGTCCAACGATTGTACTCCCTACCCTTCCAGCGAGCGGAGTTGCTACATTTTTCATATTGAGTCCTTCCTTCTGATAAGGTTGATTTAGCGTTTTTTAACAGGACTTCCGCAGCCCGCCTTGGTGTTAAGGAAACCCCCTATCAAAAACACCTCGTCAATGACGCAATAAGTCGTGTTTCATGGAAAAATTGCGTAAGTCCTAACTATATAAGACACAATTTTTGGGCAAAAGGTTACAACCTCTAAAAAAAATATTTTGCCGGACGGATTTTAGCGTTTGCCAAAACACGCCGCCTCCGATTCTACTTCGTGACTCCCCCAGTTTATGCTACAGGCATATTGAAAAATCTGCAACAATTTTGTTGACACGTCTGCATGAATAACGTATACTTTCTGAAAATACGTAAATCACTTGGCACAGATCCTGACGGAGGAGATGGACATCCCGAAAACCGAGACGATTACGATGCAGCACTGGCGGGTCGCACATAGGCAGCTCCTCCACAGTCGGAACACGAATATTGCGCATCTGACGACCAATATCCGCAAGGATCCACGTTTTGAAAAGATCCTGATGAGAATCACTGCTTCCGATGAGGGGGTCCCGTTCAATCTACACGATGAAATCATCGATGACTTGCGACGTATGGGGTTATCTCCGAAGGTGCGGACGGTCTCTGTGATATTGCCAATCCGATCTATCTGTATGCTATCCTGCAAGCATTCAAGCCAACAGTAAACGGATTAGAGGAAGAATACTTTCCCGAAGACAACTTTACGGGTTTCCGGGCGTATCTCACAGACACCGGACACATTGCCATGGAGCCGTTGCTTGACAACTTCCGGGACTTCGTCGCACGGG
>CAZGAW010000104.1:0-19148 GCA_964523645.1 uncultured bacterium
TCTCATCGCTACAAATATAAAAATGCGATTTGAAGATTAGTGGCAACTTGGGTTTTTATAGTAAAGCTCGAAAATACTTGGACACTTTAGAAAACACAAAACCCACCTCGCCACATTAGAGAGCGTAAACTTAATTGTGGGCTTTACTATAATTGAATGGTCCTGCCATGAACTATAACAATGAATAATAAAATCATACTGAATTTTCAAAAAATGTCAAGAAAATTCCTTCTTTTTTGAGTTTAACCTTTTTTTTAGGACAACACCACACAGGCTGGAAATTCGATACGCCTATAACCTAATACGGCACGCGCATACCGCGATAGAATTCGGGTTCCTTGTAATCTTTGCGTAAGGGGTATCCTTCCCAATCATCGGGAAGCAAGATGCGGCGGAGGTCGGTGTGTCCCTCAAAGAAAATGCCGTAGAGGTCATAAGTTTCACGTTCATGCCAATCCGCGGTTTTCCATATATGCGAAACGCTTGGGAGGTGCGGGTCGGTTTTCGGAACTGTCGTTTTTAGAACCACGCTATGCCGGTGTGGCATGGCATAAATATGGTAAACAACAGCGAGTTCTTCATCGTTGGCATTTAAATCTACGCCGCTGAGACACATCAGGGAATCAAATGCCAATGTATCAGTTTCAGCGAGATATTGGCACACATCGGCGATGGCTGAGGCGGCAATACGAATATTAGGGTCACCAGCGAGTTCGGTGTCAAAACCGAGAACGGCTTCGCCAAACTGTTTGGTCAAGACTTCATAAATTTCTTCCGGTTTCACGTACTTCCTACTCCATGATCGAGATTACAAATTGTTCCTACTGTTGGAAAAACTGGGATTTAGGCAGTGGTTTCGGCGTTATCGCCTTCTGTAGCTTCAGCTGGAACTTCAACTTCACCTATAGCTTCAGTGCCTTCTAACTCGTACCACTCCGTTTTGGTAAAGAGTCGTTTCAAGAACGGAACATGATCGCGTTTAGCAACAGTCTGTGTTTTAATCTTCTCTTGTAATTTGAGCAACCCTTCAATAAGTGCTTCGGGACGCGGTGGACATCCAGGGACATAGACATCAACAGGGATGATCCGATCAACACCTTTGAGGACGTGGTATCCGTGTTGCCAATAAGGGCCGCCACTCGTCGCGCAGCTGCCCATCGAAATGACGTATTTTGGTTCCGGCATCTGTTCATAAAGTCGTCTAATCCGAGTTGCCATTTTGAGCGTTACCGTGCCAGAGATTACCATGAGGTCGGACTGGCGCGGTGTCGCGCGCGGCACGCCTGCTCCGAATCGGTCGAGATCGTAGTTGGAAGCGGCAGTCGCCATAAACTCAATGGCACAGCAGGCAAGTCCGAATGTCATGGGCCAGAGTGCGGAGGAACGTGCCCAGTTAGCAACGGCATCAACTGAGGTAACAATAACGTTTTTGTCTAATTTCTCATCAATTATCATAGTTTTCTTCCCTCCGGAGTGACTGGACTTCTAATTGCGTGGATCGGATCCACTCCAGATCGCCTTTTGCCCAGACGTAGGCGAGCCCAACTAACAGGATAACGATAAAGACGAGCATCTCCAAAAACGCGAAGAGCCCGAAGTCCCGGAAAACGACCGCCCACGGGAATAGGAACACGGTTTCCACGTCAAAGATCAGAAAAATGAGTGCAATAACATAGAAGCGGGTGTTGAACTTAATCCGCGTGTCGCCGATTGGATCTTCGCCGCATTCATAGGGGATATACTTTTCGCCTGAGAACAGCTTCGTATGCAGGAGGCGAGAGACAGTAAGGTTTAAGACGACAAATAAACAGCCAACAATCAAGAAAATTAGCACATTTGCGAAGTTAAAAAGCATTCTGGATTATCCTTGAGAACCGCGATATAGCGAAAACTTTCGTGCCTATACGATGTCGTTGGTTAAAATTATACATCATTTTACGCTGATTTGCAAGTAAAAATTTTTGACCTGTGCCGAAGATATTGGCGGAACAATTTGGGTTTAGCGCGCAATTTCAATTAGAGATTTTCGCTTTTGCCCAGACGGTAGTGAGTAATCGTGGTTTAGGAGATACCGGTAAAGCAAATGCTGGATCAAACCAATCGGGGTAGATGTTTATACCACGATGTGTGAGCTGCTGGCTTTGTTGACTGGCTACGTTGATTTTAAAAATTTGTCGGTTTTCACCGACCTGCCTATGATACGCGATTTCATCCCCGAGTGGAGCCCAAGTTGCGTGTTCAGCTATCGGTTCTTTCTCTGGGACGAGTTTGTTGAGATTGGTACCTTCACGATTGACAGCATAGAGCGTTCCCCTCACCGGACCGCGACCGCCCAATTTTTCGACATTTGAAAAAGCGATGGTACCATCGGGTGCCCAAGATGGATAGAACATCCGTAACTGCTGCTGCGGGTGAAATTCCGCTTGTTTTCCTGTATGCAGATTGTGGATAACGAGCGGAGAAGGGAAGTTTCCCATTCCATCTGCGGCAGCGAAAATTATTTCTGTTCCATCAGGGGACCATGCCGGAAATCCACCTGTTCTGCCACTCCATGCTAAGCGTTCCTCTTCTCCTTCTAATGTAGCGATATAGATAGCCCAATCATTCCCTTTATTTCCGAGATAAGCGATCCGTTTACCATCTGGAGACCATGCCGGTTGTTGTCTGCTGGCGATTCTTTTAAACACACGTCTCACATTTTCTCCATTAGCATCCATCAGGTACAGGTCGCGCACTCCGTCCCGCTTGGATACAAAAAGAATCTGTTCTCCCGTCGGCGACCAGACTGCCTGAAAATCAGCATCGGGGTGCCGGGTTAACCTAACCTCTTGGCTACCGTCGGTATTCATCATGTAAATTTCGGCATTACCATTATCGCGGTTAGAATTAAAAATAATTTTGGGACGCGTTGGAGCTTGCGCCGCGACAGGACAAACACTGAAGCAAAACAGAATGAAGCCGACGCAACATAAAAGACGGAAATATGGACTTCTCATAATAGACCTTGTTGAAAATTAGGGTTTAATCTTGGATTTTTATTTTACCCCAGATTGTGGTGAGTAACTGTGGTTGTGGTAAAACAGACAAACCTTTAGGATCGTACCAGTCCCAACCCGTATTTTGTCCATGACGTGTGGTGGGTCCCACGAGCGCGAGCGGTGTACTAATGCGAGTGTCAAGGTTTATTTTAAGCAACTGCTTTTTACCGTCAACCGTTTTTCGATAAAGGAGCTCTTTCCCATTAGGGGACCATGCAACCATTCTGGACACATTTTCAACGATCTTTTCAAGATTTTTACCATCGCGATTGACGGTGTATATATACGGCACGTTCTCGTCGCGTTTCCACCAATAAAAAGCGAGTTTCTTTCCATCAGGAGACCAAGCAGGATTCCGCAAGTCGCCTCCCTTAATCTGTGGAAGAAGTCGTTTTTGATCACCAGTTTGTAGGTTCCTGATCCAAATGCGCCATTCGATTCGAGTACCGCCCGTGAAGGCGATTTCAGTGCCATCCGGGGACCAGTCAGGAAAACCCCCAGGGTGTATCCCAGCTTTAGCGACCCGTTCCGCTGTACCTCCGCCTGTTGTATTGAAGTATACTGCCCAATCCGGTATAGGCGAATATGTGTGGTAAGCGATTTTTTTGCCATCGGGCGACCAAGCGGGTGCTGTCCTATAGTCCAATTCGTCAAACGCAGGACGAATATTTTGTCCATTAGGATCCATAAGGTAGATGTCATAGAGTCCGGCATGGTCACGCTCCGAGACAAAGGCGATCTGTTCTCCAGTTGGTGACCAAGTCGGATCGAAATCGTCTCCAGGGTGGTTGGTTAATCTGACTTGCCCGTTCCATCAGCGTTCATTATATAGATCTCAGCGTTACCATGATGGGTGGTGGTAAACACAATCTTCGCGCGCGTTGGAGCTTGCGCCCAGATATGAAACATGCTTGATAATACGAACACCAAACTGGTAACCAGTAAGATGGAAAGTTTCATAATTTTCATGGTAGTTTCCTCCGTAGACGATGCCGCGTGATAGAAGCCATAGGAATGCGCTCAGGCTCTCTATTATTCCATGTTTAGGGTGATACTGTTGGATGTAAGAGAGGTCTCACCGAGTCGTGATTTGACAGGCAGATAGATATTCCTATGTTTCTTTTCCAGAAAGTCAATCTGTTGCTGGAGATCGTTAACTGCGGAACGCTTATCCGCAGCGGAGACATGCGCATCTGCCACTTTCTGAATCCGTTTGATTTCTTCCTCCAATTCCACAACTTCCGGGTGTTTCTTTTTCAAAAAATCTCGGTAAACTGGTAGTGCTATTGTGAGTGTAACTGTGTAACTGCCTTTCTCCAACCGATAATATTTTCGTAAATCTTTCAAAGAGATGGTCTGTGTTGCGGCGGCTTTCAATTCAAACCCTTGGATACACTGGATAGATTTCCCATCTTTTTCGATAAATATCTCTTCGGATGTCGCTTTGGCAATTGAGCGTTCAGGTTCAACGATGTTGCCATTGGTATCGGTTACCCTTAATTGCGTAAACGCAGCAGATGTTGCAATATTAACAAAAGGAACAAGCAAATCAAACGCTCCGCCCTGGATCCTGAGTTCAAGAGGAATAGCCTCTTTGGACACGTAAGTTAACCTGGGAGTGGAAACAGAGAGAGCAACACCTGAAGTAGCAGTTGTTGCATCAGGTGGTAAAGATCGGGTTTGCAAACTCGTGATGCATCCTGCTACGCTAAAAATCAGAAGTAGGTGCAGCAGGACAAGATTTTTGAACGTTTTCATGGGTACTCTATTCTATCATTAGCGTTATTTCATTGGACACGAGCGATGCCTTCCCACGACGGGATTTGACCGGCAAATAAATATCCTTTACCTCATCTTTGTGTCTCTCTTTAATAAATTTAATCTGCTCTTGGTAGTAGTTGACAGCATCCTGCTTTGCAGCGGCTTGAAGATTCGGATCATTCCGCAATTTTGTGAGATCTCGTTGCAACTCAAGCACTTCTGGATGTTCTTCAGTTATGGATTCTCGGTACACCTCTAACTCAATTGCAAGCGTTACGGTGTAAGCACCGGGTTGTAACTGGTAGTACCTCTGCATATCTTTCAATTTCAGTTCCTGCTTCGTGTCCGCCTTGAAATCAAACCCGTGAATACAACGAACCGATTTTCCGTCTTGTGTTACATATTTCTGTGGGTTCTCTTGTGTAATTGCGCGCTTCGGTTCAACAATTTGCCCGTTCGTGTTTGTCACTGTTATCTGTGTAAAGGCTCCCTTTGTTGCAACGGCAAAGAAAGGCACGAGTAGGTCGAATTTACCATTCTGAATATTGAGTTCAAGGGGAATCTCTTCCTTCACACCATAATTTGTTTTAGGCGTTGACAGTTGGAGTTCCGCAAGCGGGCGGGAGGCTTCCTCCGTTTCTGCAGCCGGCGCAGGCGCGTCGGTTGCGGTTTGCGTTATTTGTGTATTTCCGAGACATCCAGCAAGCGTAATGACTAATAGAAAGAAACAAAGCGGAATAAATTTTGCGACTTGTCGGTCAATATTGAAAAGTATCATTTTGTAACTCCTGATATGTTTTAGAACGTAACACCTAATCCCGATCGGGTAGGCACTTCAATAGATCCATCAGTGATTTTCTCCGGTGGATCAATGAGGGAAGCGCGCCAGTCTACTTCTCCCCATGCGTATTCAAGGATCGCGAAATTCGGCACACTCGCCATACACTGTACACTCGCGGCAGTTGCGACAGGTCCGCTCGGATTGTGAGGCGTTACCATAACGTTTCGCGCAGCAGCAAGCGTCGCAATTTTTTTCAAACCCGAAATCCCACCAACATGTTTGACATCGGGTAAAATATAATCAACGTGTGCTTGAGTCAACAACCTATCAAAATCCGTGAGGGTTCGTAAGCGTTCACCCGTTGCAATCGGGATACCGATAGAGCGACTTATATGCCCGAAGGCATCAAGATTATCCAGCGATACGGCATCCTCAAGCCAGAAGAGGTGCAAGTCCTCCAGTTCCTTCGCGACTTGGATGAGAATACCGGGGTTAAAGCGACTGTGGCAATCCACCATCAAGTCTATATCCGCCTCGATCGCTGCGCGAATCGTTCGGATGCGGTCAATCCCTAAGCGGATAGCAGGAGTTAGCGTTCCGCTCGAAATATTCGCGACGGACACATCATCAAAAGGTGCACATTTTATAGCGGTAAATCCTTCAGCAACGGCGCGCTCGGCATTGTTGGCAAAACCGACGGGACTTCGATCCACTGTTGCACGGTTGATGTTCGCGTAAAGGCGAATTTTTTCTCGACACTTGCCACCGAACAACTGATAACACGGCACATCAAGCGTTTTACCCATCAAATCGCACATTGCCTGTTCAATACCGCTGAGTGCGGTATGATAGGTATGGCTTTCAGTGTCGCGATAGAAACGTTGGCGAAATGCTTCCTGCTGAAACGGATCCCATCCGACGAGCGTAGATTCGAGTGTATTAACGATGTGTTGGACGCGCGCGTCATCCCTACCGTGGGAAGCCTCGCCGACACCAACTGTGCCGTCGTCAGCGTGGATCTTAACAAAGAGCCAATTACCGCGGTGGTTTACCTGAACGACCTCGGTCTCTATGTTCGTGATTTTTAGTGTGGACATTTACGTTATAAGATGGTGGGTCGGCGAGGCACGGTTGCCTCGCCTTACAAAATTTTAGTGTAGATTACAGGTTTCCAAAACTTGTTACACAAAACTACGATGCCGCTGCCCATTTCGTGCCTTGGGTGAGGAATTTCTGCATGCCTGCGCGCTCAAAAGTCCCCGGTCCGTGGCCTAAAGTGGTATAAAAGACGCGTCCAGAACCGTAGGGCTTCACCCACGCCATAGGATGCGCTTTGCCGAACCATTCAGCAGATGCCAACACATGGATGTGAGGATCGTGGGCAGAGATATAGATTTCATCTTCGACATCAAAATCTTTAACGCCTTGGGTTGTCGGATGTTCGTTATCCTCAATATGGACAGTAAAGGTCGAGCCCGGTGGATGCCAATTAGAACCGCCGCCGATAAGATCTATGGCGCGACCACCGATCCACCACGCAGTCCCGTGAATACCGACCAACCCTTTGCCACTACTGACAAATTGGAACAAGCCATCCTCTTCAGCGGGTGCTAAATCGGAGACACGGGCAACGGAACCGTCCGCTTGACGCTCCGTACGCGTGAAACCGGTACCGAAGACACACGCATCGTAGGTATTTAACGCTGATGATGCTAAAATTCCTTTGTCGTCAGTTAACGTCGCTGAAATATCAGCATCTTCGGAGAGAAAATCGTGAATGATGCTGGCACTTGCATTAAAACCGTGATTTTCACCGGATAACACGAGAATTTTCGACATGAGAGCCTCCTGTAGAAACGGCACTGAATCCGCCGCTTTCGATGAGAAATCGAACGTAAGAACTGCAATTTGTGGAGATAGTTTAATCGAATATTAAAATTGTGTCAAACCAATTCTGAGAAAAGATTAGGGGCATTCAGTTTTTACGCAAGTTTCCATCTTTGTAGTACAATCTGTATGAGGTTTAATAAAACGCAAAACCGCTTGATATACACCCAAATTTGTGCTAAACTTTTTGAATGGAATTTTCCAAATGTTTCATTCCTTCATTAAATTTTGATCAAATCACTAATTGCAAGAGAGATTTGGACGCGTTAACTATATTCAATTAAGCGAAAAGAGACTAATTCTAAATGCCACGTATTTTCGATAACATTGACCAACCCCTGCTTCCTGCACTCCAACAGACACTTGAAACCGCCATACATGCCGATTTTTGTGTCGGCTATTTCAACCTCCGTGGGTGGAGAGGTCTCGCGCCCTACATTGAAAACTGGAGTGGCGGCGAGGGTGAATGCTGCCGCTTGCTTGTTGGCATGCAACGCGTGCCCGATGAAGAACTCCGGCATGCTAAACGCCTTGCTAAGCAAGATGGGGGAATTGACAACCAAACCGCACTCCGTCTCAAACGGAGATTAGCAGCGGAATTTCGAGAACAGTTGACCGTCGGTGTGCCAACGCATGGAGACGAGATAGGTTTACGTCAGTTGGCACAACAGCTTCGTGATGAGAAGGTGAAAGTAAAACTCTTTCTCCGACACACCCTTCACGCGAAACTCTATCTGCTTTACAGGTCTGACCTTGTCGCACCGACTGTGGGTTACCTCGGCAGCAGCAATTTGACGCTTTCTGGTCTATCACACCAAGGGGAACTCAATGTTGATGTTGTTGATTCAGATTCTTGTGAGAAATTGGAGAACTGGTTTGAAGATCGATGGAATGACAGATGGTGCATCGACATTTCTAAGGAATTGATTGAAATTATCGAGCAGAGCTGGGCGCGCGAGGAACCCATCCCCCCATATCACATTTATATCAAAATGGCGTATCACCTCTCACAGGAAGCGCGCGCTGGATTGACTGAATTTCAGATTCCACACGAATTTCAGGACAAGTTGTTTGAATTCCAAACTGCTGCTGTGAAAATCGCAGCGCATCACCTTAATAGACGCGGCGGTGTGCTAATAGGAGATGTCGTCGGACTCGGCAAAACGCTCATGGGAACAGCATTGGCGCGCATACAGGAAGACGATTACGACCTTGAAACACTGATTATCTGCCCGAAGAACCTCGTCAATATGTGGGAAAATTATCGAGAGGAATATCGCCTACGAGGAAGGGTCCTGTCAATCAGCCGAGTCATTAATGAGTTGGAAGATCTACGCCGCTATCGGCTTGTTATGATTGACGAAAGCCATAATCTCAGAAACCGTGAGGGTAAACGCTATCGCGTCATTCAGGAATACATTCACAAAAATGAAAGCAAAGTCATCCTCCTCTCCGCAACCCCCTACAATAAAACCTATCTCGATCTCTCTAATCAGCTCCGTCTCTTTGTTGACGAAACCGAAGATCTCGGCATTCGACCGGAGCAATACATCAAGAAGTTAGGCGGTGAAACCGAGTTTATTCGCAAACACCAAAGCGGGGTCCGAACACTTGCAGCATTTGAACATAGCGAATACATCGACGACTGGCGAGAACTGATGCGCCGCTATCTTGTCCGCCGGACGCGCAGCTTCATCATGGATAACTACGCTGAAACGGATCCGAAAACAAAAAGGAAGTTCCTTCTGTTTGCGGACGGCACGCCCTCCTACTTCCCTACACGCGCACCCAAAACAATAAAGTTTACAATTGATGAGAAAAATCCAGACGATACCTACGCCCAATTATATACGCCTACTGTTGTGAATGTAATTAGCACCCTGAAGCTGGCTCGGTATGGACTCGCCCAGTATCTTATTGACTTCTCACCCGAATCACTCACCCAAAACGAGGAGACAGTTATAGAAAATCTCTCACGTGCTGGGCAGCGGTTGATGGGGTTTTGCAGGACGAATCTTTTCAAACGACTTGAAAGCAGTGGACAGGCGTTCATCCAATCTGTAGATCGTCACATTCTACGTAACTATATCTTCCTGCACGCCATTGAAAACGATGAACCGCTACCCATCGGGTCACAAAATGCCGAGATGCTCGATTCTCGGTTTGAAGATAGAGATACCGAGGATGCCACGCTTCTCTTAGATGCTTCTGGTGATGCCGATGATGCGCAGATGGATAGCATAGATTCACAGACAAACGCATACACAACCGATGAATATAAGCAACGTGCCGCCGCTATATATCAACGCTACACAACAAAATATAAAAGTCGGTTTAAGTGGCTCCGCCCAAACCTCTTCCGCCCCTTACTTCGGAAAGAACTCACTGAAGATGCCCTTGCACTCACCAAAATATTGCAACAATACGGTACATGGGACCCCGAAAAAGACGCGAAACTCAACGCGCTTCAAGAACTTCTAATCCAGAAACATCCAAGCGATAAGATTTTGGTTTTCACGCAGTTTGCGGATACCGTGCAATATCTGACAAATGCACTCTCAGAACGCGGAATGACACACATTGCTGCTGCAACTGGCGATTCGGCAGACCCCACCGCTTTGGCACACCGATTTAGTCCTGTCAGCAACGATAAACGGGACAGAATCAATCCTGAAGACGAGCTGCGGGTGCTCATTAGCACAGATGTCCTCAGTGAAGGGCAAAATTTACAGGACTGTTCAATTGTCGTCAACTACGATCTCCCGTGGGCAATTATACGCTTGGTGCAGCGTGCGGGTAGAGTTGACCGAATTGGACAACAGTCAGAGGATATTTTGTGCTATTCCTTTCTACCCGCTGAAGGTGTGGAACGCATCATCAACTTACGCGGACGCGTCCGAGCGCGCCTCCAGCAGAACAGAGAGGTCGTCGGCACAGACGAAACCTTTTTTGAAGATGACGGTGAGGAGGGCAACACTACAATCGTTAACCTCTATAACGAAAGAGCGGGTTTGCTTGACGATGAAAGGGATAACGATGTTGATCTTGCTTCTCACGCCTATCAGATCTGGAAAAATGCTATTACACAATATCCAGATTTAGAGAAGATTGTCTCTGCGCTCCCGCCTGTTGTCTATTCAACCCAACCGCACATTTCGACAGACACCGAGCCTGAGGGTGCGTTGGTGTATATCCGAACAGGACAAGAAAATGACGCGTTGGCATGGATAAATCGAGATGGAAAGAGCGTAACGGAGTCCCAGTTTACAATTCTCCAAGCCGCGGCGTGCGAACCGAACACGGAAGCACTCCCACCGCTTGAAGAACATCACCGCCTCGTGGAAGAAGCCGCGAGGTTGATTGTTTCTGAGGAACGATCAGTTGGTGGACAATTGGGGCGACCATCGGGAGCAAGGTTCCGCACATACGAACGCCTGAAGGATTACGCCTCAGAAGTTGAAGGAACATTGCTTAACACGCCACAACTTAAACAGGTCATCGAAGCCATCTATCGGCACCCACTGCGTCAGACAGCAAAGGACACCCTCAACCGTCAACTCCGCAGCGGCATTTCTAACGAGAACCTCGCGACATTGGTGATTGATTTATGGGAAACAGATCGGCTCTGCATTATTGAAGAAGAGAGACAAACACAAGAACCGCAGATTGTCTGTTCCCTCGGACTTCGCACAACATAAGCAACCTACAACAACACTTTTTTGTAGGAGTGAGTTGTGCTCGCGAGTCTCACTAACTTCAGACTCGGTGCAGTTTCCTAACGGCACCGAAAAACCTTGAACGTTACTGATACATCGTGTATAATTCACCTAAACTTAATATCTGCACACGCGGAGGTTTCAGATGAAAAAATCTAAACTTGTCGTTGGACATCTCATGAACGACGAATTACTCGTCAAGACCATTCCCGCCTCAAAACACTTGGATTGGCTGAAGTGGTTGGAACCCGACGAACTCGTTGAATTCTTCGCCGAGTTGTTCAAATTAATAACGCGGATTTCAGAAGGCAAAAAAGATGCTGACACGCTCACACTTTTTCTCTCCGGTTGGCGTGAAACCGCTTTGATTAATTCAGAACCCGATGTCTTGGCAGATATTGCTGAGGCGGAACGAGAATTGGACGCTGGGGGCGGAAAACCGTGGGCACAGATCAAGGAGGAGATCGGGCTGTGAGTGTAGCGTGGTTTCCTGTCAAAATTATAATGCATCCTAAAAATAAATAGACATGTAGCATAAACTTTTAGTTTGTGCCAGTATGAATGACCTCAACGGGCATTCATACTGTTTGAGAATGCCCAATTAAGTGTAGGTTTTACCATAAATTCATAAACTTCGCCAACGCACACAAACCGATAGGAATCTCCAATGCTGAATCTCCGAGAAACACGCCGATACCTCAAAGAATCCGACTTTGAAAACCTCTTTACACAAGAACTCGGTTGGGATCACCACACCCAAACTCTCAATGTTCGAGTAGACGAAACCGAATATCAACTCACCGCCATCGCCGAAAAGTGTGGATTGGTCGTCTTTAAGTGTCCAGCAATCACAGCCGATGGACGCATCCCCGATTACGCAACCCGCCGCAAAATTCATAAACAAGTCGAAAAATTCGTTTACGAACACCTTATCATTTACACCGACACTGAGAAAATTACAGACATCTATCAGTGGGTCGAACGCGAGCAAGGAAAACCCGACGCATACCGTGAACACCGGTATAACCGAGACGAACAATCTGGCGATTCTCTCATTCAAAAACTGAAAACCATAGCGTTTAGTTTGGAGGAAGAAGAGCAGCAGACGCTCTTTGAAGTAACCCAACGCGTCGGGAGAGCCTTTTACGCTGAACGGGTCACCAAAAAGTTTTATGACCGTTTCGAGAAAGAGCACGACGCATTCCTTAAATTCCTCAACGGCATCCCCGATGAAGAGATGCAAAAGTGGTACGTCTCCGTGATGCTGAACCGCCTAATGTTCATCTACTTCATTCAGAAGAAAGGCTTCCTTGATAACGACCCAAACTATCTGCGCACCAAACTGGGACAGAGCCAAGAACAAGAGACCAACCGATACTACAAAGAATTTCTCTGCCCACTCTTCTTTGAAGGATTCGCGAAGCCGGAAAACGAGCGTAGCAGAGAAGTAAAACGCCTGCTCGGGAAAATCCCCTACCTCAACGGCGGCATCTTTCAAAAACACCAACTTGAGACGCTTCACGGCGAAAACATTGAGATTCCCGACACGGCATTTGAGCAGCTTTTCAGGTTCTTTGAGCAGTACGACTGGCACCTCGATGACCGTCCACTCAAAAACGATAACGAAATTAACCCCGATGTATTGGGTTATATCTTTGAGAAGTACATTAACGATAGACAGAAGATGGGTGCCTACTACACCAAAGAAGACATCACGGACTACATCAGCAAGAACACCATCATTCCCTTCCTCTTTGACAAGGCACGAAAAGCGTGTAAAATCGCTTTTGAAGGCGACACTTCTGTTTGGAACTTGCTACAAGACGACCCTGATCGCTACATCTACGATGCCGTAAAAAAAGGGGTCAAATTAGATTTGCCAGAGGAAATCGCTGTCGGAATCGACGATGTCTCCAAACGTAACGATTGCTGGAACACACTCGCGTCCGATGAATACGCTTTACCAACAGAAATCTGGCGAGAGGTTGTCACACGGCGGGAACGCTATGAAACCGTCCGAGCCAAACTCGCAAACGGTGAGATAACAGACATCAACGATCTGATTACCTGCAATCTCAACATTCGCCAATTCGCGCAGGATGTCATCGAAAATTGTGAGGGACCAGAGCTCCTCCGTGCCTTCTGGAAAGCCATCACTGAAGTAACAATCCTCGATCCCACCTGCGGCTCTGGTGCGTTTCTCTTTGCCGCCCTCAACATCCTTGAACCGTTCTATGAAGCGTGCCTTGATCGAATGCAGGTCTTTTTAGACGAGGTAGGAGCGATCTCCGAATCGCGACCTTCTTCCGCTGTAGAAGCGAGCTCCAGCTCGCGACCCTCCCGTAGATACAACGACTTCCGTGAACTCTTGAACCGCATTGACGAACACCCCAACCGCAAATATTTCGTCCTCAAATCCATTGTTATCAACAACCTCTACGGCGTAGACATCATGGACGAGGCAGTCGAGATCTGCAAACTTCGTCTCTTCCTCAAAATGGTCGCACAGATTGAGGACGTAAGGCGGATTGAACCACTACCAGACATCGACTTTAACGTTCAAGCAGGGAATACCCTCGTCGGTTATGCCACATATCAACAGGTAGAGAACGCAGTCACCGGTAAACTTGACTTTGACGACACCATGAAACGCATTGAAGAGAAGGCTGAAGACGTTGAACATCTATTTGACCGGTTTCGTGAACAACAGACCGAATTGGGCGGCACCGTGACACCCGCCGACAAACAGGCACTGCAGCATAAACTCCAAGCGTTAGAAAATGAACTCAACATATACCTTGCTGGGGAATACAATATAGACCCGAATAAGAAAACCGATTACCAGCGTTGGTTAGATTCACACAAGCCTTTCCACTGGTTCATTGCATTTTACGGCATTTTAAAGGACGGTGGATTTGATGCGATTATCGGTAACCCACCGTATGTGGAATATAGCAAGGTTAAGAAGGACTACGCGATAAAAGGTTATGAGACAGAAGATTGTGGAAATTTATACACGTTTGTGATAGAACGATCACAGTCTGTTCAAAAAGTACACTCTCGAATAGGTTTAATTGTACCTATATCACTAACTGCTGCCCAGAGGATGAAACTTTTACAAAGAAATTTACTGAGTAAATCCAATATAGTTCACTTCAGTAATTTTGCGCTAAGACCAGCATCCCTTTTTCCAAGCGTTATGCAACGGCTTACGATATGCCTAACTTGTAATGGAAGTTCTGGCTCGGCATACACAACAAATTATACAACTTGGTATGCAGATGAAAGACCTGAATTGTTTCATTTATTAAAATATATTTCGTTGCATGGCATAGTCCAAGAGTATAGTCTGCCGAAAGTAAACACCCTAATTTCTCGATCTGCTTTATCAAAAATTTTAGCTGCTGACCAGCATTGGCATTCGCATCGAGAATTCCGAGGCAATTCCACTGTTTTTTATCATAATGCAGGAGGTTACTGGATTAAAACATTCAATTTTCGACCCCATTATAGATCGCTCGTAGATCCGGGGAAAAAACACACAACCATTTCCGAGTTATGTTTGCCATCACAAGATTTGGCTACTACTTATCTATGCGTTCTAAATAGCAGTCTTTTTTATTTTTTTTGGAAAAGCCTAACTGATGCCCGGCATGTTTATCCTTCAGACATTGCGATGTTACCTATCAGTTTGCCACTATCTCAGCAATTATTAGATAAGTTCTATTCCCTTGAAGAAATGCTGATGAATGCCTACCGAAAAAATTCAACCCGTATAGTATATGGAAAAGCAGAAGTAGATCAATTTTCAGTTGCTCCATGCAAACCTATTATTGACGAAATTGACCGTGTTCTCGCTAAACACTACAGTTTCACAGATGAAGAATTAGACTTCATCATCAACTACGACATCAAATATCGGATGGGTTTGGGAAATTGATATAAGGTATTGAACGCAAAAAATGAGATAATTTTGACTTTTCTTGTGCGATGTGATATACTTAACATTAGTTAGCATCATCAGATCGCTCTTCGGAAAGTTTTCCAACTCGCTCTACAATAACACTATTCAGGTGAAGTCCTCTAATTTTGGGAAGGAATCTACGAATGCCATACCGAAATAAAACTTATGTGTGTTTCGACGCGGACAATGATATACACTATTATCGTCTAATGCTCGCATGGAAGCAGAATGATAGCACTAAATTTCAATTCCATAACGCTCATGATTTAAATCGACTGCTACCCACCAGCAACGAAGACACCATCAAGCGCAAGTTAAGAGAGCGTTTACGTAATACAAAGGCTTTCATTGTTCTTATTGGTGAAAGCACGCGATACCTATATAAGTTCGTACGATGGGAAATGGAACAAGCACTAAGGTTAGATATCCCGATTATTGCCGTAAATTTGAATGGAAGGAAACGAAAAGATGAAAACCGATGCCCACCTATAATACGTGATGAGTTGATTGTTCATGTTAGTTTCAAAGCACGAATAGTTCAGTATGCGCTTGAAAACTGGACGACGGAATATTATAACCTTAAGCAAGACAAGAAGCCTGGAGCGCGTTACTATCGTCGCGAAATATATCAAAAATTAGGATTATGAAACGCCTTCAACACTGGTTTTCTTTTCTTAAGCATGGTTTCTTGTCTCGTAGTTGGTGGCGCGGTTTTGGGGGACACTTGCTTGCTTCATTTGGAGCAGTTCGGTTAGTTGCTTGGGCAGTATCCTCTTTGGGTGAGGATGTAGAAAGGTTTCTCTCCACGAAGGGATGGTGGTTTTTGGGACTTGGATTGCTGATTGCCTGTTTCTTGAGCCGTCCGAAAACCGTTTTCGGCTATCAACTCAGGAACAGAGATGTGACAATAGAAATTCGCATTGCAGATGCTTTTGAGGTTTCGGGTGATTTGGTTGTCCCCATTAACACTACGTTTGATACAGATTTAGATGGGAAAATTCCTAAAGCACATAGCATACAAGGAGAATTAACCCGGCGGTATTATGATTCGGAAGTTCGTCATCTTGATTTGGACATTGATAAAGAATTGACTAAGGAAGATTACCACTACGAAGAGCCTCCGGAAAAGACGCGCGGGAAAAAAAGACGATATCCTATTGGTACGGTAATTCAACTAAAGAAAAGAGAGAGTTTATTTTACTTGGTTGCTAACACTCACATCAACAACGATGGAGTTGCGAGCACAACTATAGAGAACTTGAGGGAATCATTGGCAGAACTTTGGTATTATATTAGCGAAAAAGGTTCAAAAGGGGATATTGTGATCCCGCTTTTGGGAACAGGTAAAGCCAGATTAAGCGATACAAGAGAAGATATTTTCCTTGAGATCATTCGCTCCTTTATCGCCTCGTGTTCCTCTGGAAATTATTGCGATAAACTGATTGTTGCAATCTACCCACCTGACGTTACAAAACATAGAATTGATTTGAATTATCTTCGGGACTTTCTTGAATACTCCTGTAAATATGCTACGTTTGAGATGTGAGTTTGCCGCAACCAACTCAGAAGTCTCGCGTTTCAATACCTGTTTGCCTGTTCCACAGAGCTATTTAGTTTTAAGGTTTTTGTCCAATTTATCGGAAGAGTCGGGAATCGGAATTCCCTCCTACCGCGGATCTGCGGGAACCGAAATTCTAAAATTTTGAAAAACTAAATCATCCTGGCCTATCCCATGGAAATCCCGCCTACGAAGAATTAGCCTCCATCATCAACTATGACATCAGATATCGGATAGGCTTTGAAAATCGACGCAGCTAAATAGACGTACGTCGCAAAATGTAAAATATGGAGAATATCATGGATAATTTAATCCGTAAAAAAGTTATCTTGTGTCTAATAGACTGTGATTCCAAGTCAGTAAACGAAATTGCCAATGAGATTGGTGAATCGTTGGCAACTATAGAGGAGCAACTTACAGAACTTGTCTCAGAAAATATTTGTGAGAAAGTGAACCAAAATGAGTCAAGCCAGTATAACGTCAAAAAAGATATTGAAACTTTTGCACGATTGGTTAAAGCGTTTCTCTCAGAGAAAGAAGAAGATAAAGAGCAGATAGAACAGTTCATTACTTCAGAGTATTACTTTACCAGAATTGACAGTGAGTTGGTTGATCGTGTCCTTAAACGCTTTTATCTGAATTCAGTCCATCAAACTGATGAGGAGAAAGAGAGCACTCGAAGGATACTACTCGCGTCTCCTTCAGCTCTGTTTTTCGCTTTACATGGTGACACAGCAACTTTTAATGAATCGTGGTCCCATTGGAATCAGTTAGATTCTCCTGGTTGGACTCGTGACCAACTTCTTCAAAACCTG
Source organism: uncultured bacterium (assembly GCA_964523645.1). Lineage (GTDB taxonomy): Bacteria > Poribacteria > WGA-4E > WGA-4E > WGA-3G > WGA-3G. Next base: position 17,521 of record CAZGAW010000104.1, read on the forward strand.
AATAACGAATTCATGACAGAATTATCGGAGATGCTTGCTGCTGATATGAGGTCTATTGCTTACGGCTTTCTCTATGATAAGCTCGAAATTCGGTTGGCGAAGATAAGAGTCCAAGTGAGTTTGGTAACCTCATACGAAAAGTATGTTGAGACAATAGGGACAAGGGTATTTGGCCGCCGTAAAGTAGCGGAGGATTTGCGAAAGAACTTGCGTCCTGGACAACTGATTACGTATGTTGATCCGATAGATATCTCCGATGATGGCTTAGCGTTTCTTGAGCTTGGGGAGTTCCAAGCTGCTCTCAGAAATTTTGATGACGCACTTAACAAGGTACAAGATCCAGCTCAAAAAGCAATTGTATTGAACAATAAGGGTTTAACTTTTCTCAGGTTGAAACAGTATCAAAAAGCGATTGAGTGTTTTGAAGAAGGTATTAGGTTTGATACAGATGGCAAATTTTCCGAATTAAGCGACAACAAGCAGATAGCTGAGGAATACTTAGTTCGTGCAACTGACGCTGACAATCTAACCCAACCAACCCAAATTCGTTTTCTTCAAAATCAACCCGTTCCTTTTGAGGAAACACGTCTTTACGAATTTAAGGAAATCAAAGGCAGAAATCCAGTTGGATCGATTACAAATGCTTCTGATGAATACGCTGTCGCCTTTCTCAATAGTGAAGGTGGACGTATTTTCTGGGGAATAACAAATAAGGATAGAATCACAGTGGGCGTAAATCTTGATGACCGACAGAGAGATGAAGTGCGTCGTAAAGTATCTGAAAAACTTTGGGGTATACGTCCTCCGATTAGTGATGAAGATTGGGATATTGAATTTCATCTTGTTTATGACTTACAAGGAAACACTGTTGCGGATTTGTGGGTAGTTGAACTTGTAATCTCCCCCCAAGAAGAAAAAGAAGTTTTTTACACGAACAGCGGGGAACTCTTTATCAAGACCCCAGGAGGTAAGCAGAGATTATTGGGCCCACAAGTAACAGAGTTTATCCGCAGTCGTTTTCAGAATGATACAGAAACATCCTAAATACGAAACACGCAAACACCACAAAACACCCAAAATCCGCGAAATCTGTGTCATCCGCGTCAATCCGCGATTCAGACAATGAACAGCCGTCACCTTAACTCAAGAGGTTACCCAACCTCACCCCCTACCCACTGATTGCCAATTCATACATATCGTTCGCGTCGGATATTTCGTTAAATCTAATTTATCATTTCGTATTTTCACGGAGAGAGGTATATTGCATTTCACGAACCCACGTCCCACCTGACCTTAGAAAATTCTCCGTGAAGTTTCCGTGAATTGTGCCTATAGGTGCGGTTTGTAACCGCACGACAGGTGTCAATTTAACGTTGATTCCCTACAAAAATAATCGTCCCCAATCGGTAGGAGGGAATTCCGATTCCCGACACTTAGCTCTTCCGTAGGTGTTTTTGCTTCGGTGTTTCCCTTGCACGCGTTCCTAACTTCTGTTAAAATTGTAAGCAAAGGAGTTCTAAACAAGTCCATGAAAACCAGACACTCAAAAAACACAACCAACAAAAAACAGAAGCAACGCCTCGCTTTTCCCGTCTATGATGAAGAGGACATCCTTAACGTGGACGCGG
>CAZGAW010000105.1:0-19138 GCA_964523645.1 uncultured bacterium
TTCGGTTTTGCGGCGTACTCGCCCAAATGCGATCTGCATTCCAACCGAACCGGATCCTACGCAGAAACCTTGAAGCGTTCAAAACCTCTTGAATCCCGTAGGGTTTATTTGCTTGGGGTTTTTGCTTGGGTGTTTCTGTGGATTTCTTCAGTATCTCTATAGAAAAACGGGACCTCACAGACCCAAGCCCCATAGGGGCGGTATGTCTATAGAAACGGCATCCTCCGCTAAGATAAGCCCCGTAGGGGCGGAAACCTGTTTATTGCGTAAAAATTGTCCAAACTTTAGTAGAAATTATAGAAAACTGTAAAAATTGTCCAAACCATAGTATCACTAATAAAAGATAGCGAAACTTTTCATTGAAGATCGTTATCACAAATCACTTTTTCTAATAGAAAGGAACCTATCATGTTGAAAAAATTTCGTACCTTCGTTACACTTTTACTCGTCTTTGGGTTCAGTGCAGCGCTGATGGGCGATGCAGCCGAAACTATCCAATATTTCCCAGAGACACTCGGAAACTACTGGGTTTACGAAGACCAAGATGGAAACGAATTAACGCGTCGGGTCGTTGCGGGCAAAGAGATTGCCGGGGAGATGTATCACGCTTTCAATTATGAACCGACGTTCGAGGATTCGGCAAATTATGACTATCACATCCATCCCAATTTCTACCGGATCGGTGAGGAGAAGGTCACGTTCTGGGTCGGTGATGAGGCACAGAAAGCAATCAAGGCACGCTTTACCAAAGAGATGGAAACTTTCATCAAAATCGGAAAGCAAGTGAACCCCGCTGTTAATATCCTCTATCAGGTCAAGGTGGAAATACAGGAGCCGTTCTATGCGCTTCCAACGTCTGTCACCATCGACGAAACGTGGGAGGCAACACAGATAAAAGCCAAAATCACGATAACACCTTTTCCACCGCAAGACGGTGCAGAAATCATAGTTGAGTTAACTATTGTTGAAACAGGCAAGGTCTTAGGCACGGAAAAGGTTGAAACACCCGCTGGCACTTTTGAAAACTGTTTGAAGATTGAATACCGGACAGAAACAGGCGTAACAATATCCCCGCCGCAAGACGAAAATCCGCCCGGCGAATCCGTTACGACGCTGTGGGTAGCTCCCAACGTCGGAATCGTCAAGTTTCACCAAAAAACGGAGGATATCTTTCTAAAAGTTGTCCCGCTCCCTGAACCTAAGGATTCAACCATGATCAAAACCCTGGAATTAAAGAAGTATGAAGTCAAATCCGCTGATTAGGAATCTGGCGAGTGTCAGACAGAACGATCCTATCCAGTAAGTTACATATATGATACCATTTCTAATGGAATACTTTTCAATAGGCATGTAATATACACTATTAGGTTGTGCTACCCTGCATCCGTTCAGAAAAGTCGTGCTCATGATACTTATTTTCAGAAATGGTATCATCCCACGTTGAAGTCTCCAATGTTAAATCTTTTGATTGGAGACTCCAACGCCTGTCTACATCGCCCAAACTATAGTAAAACCCGAAAATAAAAGGACACTTTGGAAAACACAAAACACCTCACCACCGCTGGCGAGGTTTGGAACCTCGCCCTTCTACAATGTCTAATTAATTGTAGGTTTTACTATAAAATATACGGATTTGATGGGAAAAGTGATAAAAGGAGTTTCAGATGACAAAGCTTAATAAGTTCGTTGCTTTCGTGGTCTTTCCTCTCCTATTTCTATCATCGGTTATCCTGACGCTATACGTAGTAAGCGCGCTCGAAATCTCACATACGTACCGAAAAGGTTACCACGTCAATCCTACCGGACGTTTAACAGTTGATATAGAATTCGGTACGATTAAGATAGAAACCACAGAAGATCAACATCATATCAATATCACCACCAGAAAAAAATGGAGATCAAGGGGAATATTGCAATCGAAGTCCGGTAAACAGATTGATGCGTTGCTTAAGGATTTTAAGATCACAACTGAATCCGGCGACTCGGATGTCCAAATTGAAGGACGATTCACACAAGGACGTGAACAGTGGCGGGAAGAGCTGAAGCGGTTGACAGTTGAAGTTGAAGTGACGATACCGCGCCAGTATAATGTCACACTTAAAACTGTATCTCGTGGAGATATTCATGTCGGGAATATTGACGGTGCTGTGAGAGCCGAGGCTTTAGATGGCAATCTATATCTCGGCGAAATCCAGGGCGACGTGTTGGGAAAAACGGGTACGCATGGAGCCATAACCCTCAAAGCGGGTCAAGGTAACGTTGATCTAACAGCTGCCAGGGGGGATATTCGAGCGGAAATGACGACGCAACCGCAATACCCTTGGACATTGTACACATCGGGAAATGGGAGGATAGATGCGATGCTCTCTCCCGATATTGCCGTTGACGTAGATGCCCAAACGCAAGGAGTCATCTCAAGTGACTTTCCAATCCAATGGCAAGATGATATCGGAAGCAGTAGGCTAAAGGGAACAGTTAACGGTGGAGGACCATTACTGAAATTGCGTTCCGCCGCCGGTGAAATCCATCTAAAAAGAAAGTAGGTTTATTTTTCGGTGGAATCAATGTTCCTAAATGTTAGACTGTGGATAACAGCATCCTTTTTGCAACTTCTCTGAGAAGACAGTGTATAACTATAGTGAGGAACGTGGGTGTTCCGCAGAAAATTGTGTCCGTCTTATCAGATAAATTCTTAGTCTTCGCTTTATGCACCCTTTTCGGCTCAAGGCGGTATCATTAATTATAAAAGGGTATCGTACACCAGATTCACGGAAACTGATGAGAACGTCCATATTGTAAGTTCTGTTTACTAAAAAATTCAGACTTTTCACGATTTTTTAAAATAATGCAACCTTTTCACCCTTAAAACGCGTCACTATGACATAAGCCAAAATATTATTTGATGGTTCAACTTAAAAAATAGAATGAAGGAATCCAACATTCCTTAAGTTACAGATTAATGGTAAAAGAAATAACCCCTTTTTTCAGTAATAACTGACAATTGAATGACCTAAATTGACATAGGTCTCGCTTGACAGTGCCTTAGATTTCTCGTATCATAAAATTTAAAGGCAATCACCCGTAGGAGGGATCCGATGTTAGAAACCCGCGAACTCACGAAAGTTTACAATGAAAGTGTTTTAGCTGTTAACAAATTGAACCTGAAAGTGGACGATGGCGAAATCTATGTCGTTCTCGGTGCGAACGGTGCTGGAAAAAGCACGACGATCTCCATGCTCCTCAACTTTATTGAACCTACAAGCGGCACCGCATTGGTCGGCGATATTGAGATTCCAAAGTTCCCACTCGAAGCGAAGAAACATCTCGCTTACGTCTCCGAAAACGTCGAACTCTATCGCAACTTTACAGCGCGGCAAAATCTGTCCTTTTTCGCGAAACTCGGTGGACGGAAGAAGGTGTCAAACGAAGAACTCGATGCCACACTTGGACGTGTCGGCTTACCAGAAGAAGCCTTTACGCGGCGCGTCAAGACATTTTCTAAAGGGATGCGCCAACGCTTAGGTATCGCCATTGCGATTATGAAGAACGCACAAGCTGTCCTGCTCGATGAACCGACTTCGGGCTTGGATCCGAAGGGCGGTGCCGATTTCCTGAATCTGCTCCGTGAACTAAAAGAGGAAGGCAAAGCCATCTTCATGTCCACACATGATATCTTCCGTGCAAAAGAGATCGCTGACAGGATTGGTATTCTGGTGGAAGGCAACCTTGAACGAGAATTGACGCGTGAAGAGATTCTGGAAGAGGACCTCGAGGCACTCTATCTACATTACGTTGCCGGATACGAACCTGAAGAAGACGCAACCGAGTAGGTTCCACGCGACGCAATACCAACCCATTAACCAAACTACGGTTTGGATTAACGGAAAACCCGATTTTCTGACCGGCAACTCGATGCCGAGCATTGTAGAGAAAAGCGCGAGTTAATGGTCAAGAGAAAAAAATCGGCGTGAAAGCCCATTAAAAATGCGAATTAATATCCTTACATTGGTTTTTATTTTTGCAACAGGAATGCTACTGCCAATTGCGCCGTTTGGAATCACATCGGCAGCGGAGCCGGAAGAGATCCCTTTTGTTGAAGATAACAGCCCGAAAACCAAAGACGAGCAGAGTCGCCAAATTCTGATAGAAACCGAGCGTCTGAAGATGGAACTGGCAGAGAAACTGATGAACAAGAAGCTGGTTGAACTCGAACACCTCCAGGAGATGATGATGGAGGAAAACAACATCGTCACCGTCTCCGAAGTCAATACCGCAGAGGAGGCTTACGAACGGGCCGTCGATGAATACGAACAGGCAAAACTGACACTACAACAGGTGGAGCTTGAATCCCTAAAAGACGAATGGCATATCACTGTTGAAGAGACAAGTCTGTATGAATCTGTTGACGGTAGAGAGAAATTCTCAATCGTCTTACGGAACAGTTCGTCCCCTGTCAAACTCGTTGAAAGTTCCAAGGTGCTGGATCGAGAAATTATCATCAGCGCACAGATTGATAACATCTTCGTCACGATTAAAGAGCAGGAAGGTTGGACAAGTGGGGCAATTATCACCGAACCTTACGAACAACGGATTGAAACGCTCAAAGAGGGTGAATCTGTCACTTTGGAGTTCGAGCTGATAAAAGAGAACGTTCGAGATGTCGTCGTTGAGTTGAAGTATTCGGATGAAATTGACGAGAAAAACATTCATCTCAAACAGGAGGATCCGTACATCTCGGTGGTATCCGCACGGCGGTATAAAGAAGGTGATCGCCGCCGCTTGGAAGTTGTCCTTACCTACGGGGCTCTGGACGGTGAGACAGAGGAAGCAGGGGCCAACACAGCACAAGAAATCAACAACATCTATGTCTCCATTAAAGACGACACCGAATCTATCATCGGCTATCCCTATGAACACCGCATTCCGACGCTGAAAGACGGACAGGAGAGAACCCTCGACTTTGAACTCCGGCGAAATGTGGACAACCTCACTGTCAGTTTGACATACCTTGACAAAATAATTCCGTATAAAATCCACCTCGAGGAGGACACGCGTTATATCTCTATCCTGAGTGCGAAGAAGTTTCGCGTTGACAACCAGATGATGGTGACGATTCAACTGAAAAACACCTCCACAACGGAGTCGATGCCAGTCAACGCGACTCCTGAAGAAATTGCCGCGGCGAATGAGATTCGTGGAATTTATGTCTCCTTACTTGACGTTACCGATGACACGAACATCGTTAAACCCTATGAAGAGAAAATCCCGGTGCTCGGTTACAACGAAACCGTGGAACTGACGTTCCAACTTCAGAAAGATGTCGAAAGCCTGAAAGTGTCGCTGAATTACCCCGAACTGCCTGAACCTGACACGCGACTCATCTATCTGCAGAAAGAGTCCGCGTTGGATGTGGTAAACGTCAGTTCGCTACGTTTTTCGCAGGAAGGGAACTTAGGAAGCAGTGTCACCTACGATCTGACGCTGGATCGGCTGGCAGAAACAGAAAATACCTTCCAGTTGCGCGTCATTAACCTCCTGAACCGCCTCTCTTTTGAATTCCAAGACCCGGAAACGAATTCTCGGCAGTCTCAGGTGAAATTCACGCAGGAACAGTCGAAACGGAACCTGTCGTTGATTGTCTATCTCCCCGAAGAATTGGATGCATCCTATCTCGACAGCACACTTGAGTTCTACGTGGCTGTGATTGATGAAACGGAAGCGAATGAACTCGGTGGTGTCAACAATCGGTTGGACCTGCCCGCCGACAGGATCGCGAGTATACAAGGCGGTGTTGAACGATTTGAATTGATTCCAAAGGGTGTACCAGAAATTGAGGTATTCGTGCCGAACGCTTTTCAGACAATTAAAATAGGGGAAGAGGTCAGCATGACAGCAACACTCAAGAATATCGGTACCCGCGATCTTATCGATATTCGTATGCTTGTCGATGTGAATACCGATTGGAAATACACTGTTATTCCCGAAGTCATCAACTCGTTGAAACGGAACGAAGAGACAGAGATTCAACTAACGTTGAGTCCGCCTGCGGACATCGGTGTGGGGGAATATCAAGCGAAGCTAAACGCCGAAGTGACCGTCGATAATCGGAAATTCGAGGCACGCGACCGGTCGATAACAGTACAAATCGAGTCGCAGACGCAAATGTCGGTAACAACGCTGCTGTTCGGTGCCTTGATACTCCTGATGATTGGGATTGTTATTGTTACAATCCGCATTAGCCGACGTTGAAGAATAGCCATCAGTATGGAAAAACCCTTTAGGTTTTCCTTTCAGGGGTCAGTTATCAGTTACAAGAGGCGTGTTTTTGTTGCAGGGTTTCCTCTGGAACTATCAAACCTCTTTAACTGACAACTGATAACTGTTAACCGACAACTACTGAAATGGAGATTGAGAATGAACAAAAGCTTGACGGCACTTGCAGTCTGTCTTTTCTTTACGATTGTGAGTGTCGTCTCAGCACAACGACTGATTTCGCTTCAGCCGGGACGCGCGATAGACCTCGCGCTACAGAACAATGAATCCATGAAGAAAGCGGAAAAGGTGGTAGAACGCGCCAAGGCAAACCTCCGTGTATCCAAAGCGATTTACCTACCGCAGGTGGGAGTCACCGGCGAGTATCAACGTCAAAAAGACGGCGATATCGATGAAAGAGACTATATCACCCGTGCCCAAGCAAGTATGCTCCTCGCGCAATTCGGCGAAATTCCTGAAGGACTCGATGCCGCACAAGAAGAGGTCCGTAAGGCAGAAATTGAATACGAACACGCAAGAAAAAAGAGCGTTCATGACGTTCGGAACCTCTGGAACAGTATCATCCTCACACAGGAAGAGATTCAGCAACGCCGGGCGATTGAGGTGGAACTCGAGAAAAAATTGAAAGGCACACAAATCAAACACGAGGAAAAACGAATCCCGTTTCTCAGCCGACTCAATACAGAACTTGAATTGTCCGAACAGCAGCTCGCACTCAATGAACTTCAGCGAAGGCTCGATGTCGACACCGCTGAACTCATCAGTCTTATCGGACTCGATCCACTCTCACAGGTTACCCTCTCACAACCGCTTCCTGATGACGACTTAACCCTCGAAGCCGCTGTTGAACTCGCACTTTCAAACAACCTGGATTTACGCGACTTACAAGGCGACATTTTACGTCAAGAACGCCTCGCCGCAGAGACAATCTGGAACCGATTTCCTGAACTCTCCGCTGAAGCACGCTACAAGGATCTTCACGTGCTGTTGGAACAACATCAACAGAACCGGACCTGGGATGCAAAAGCACTCTATGATCCCGTAATACTTGACCGAGAACGAGATGTGCCGAGCCTTTTTGAAACCAACCCGCGCACGCAAGACGGATGGGAGTTGCGCTTCAACTTCAACATCCCGCTATACGATGGAAACGAGACGAACAACCTCCGCTCCCGCGAACTGGCAGAATTAGAACGGCTTCAGTTGGAGCATATCGAAAAAACAAAGTCAATCCGGGTAGAAGTGCGACGCGACTATCGTGAGGTAGCGAATGCGAAGGAACGGGTGAAGATCGAAGAAACACGCGTGCGAATTTTTGAGCAAAGGTTACGAACGATAGAACGGGTGCTTGACGAGGTGACGGTTGAAATACCCGGATATCAAAATATGACTTATAACGATGCCTTTCAAACACAAGCGCAATTTACAGAAGCACAGCGTGTCTTTTATCAAGCACGCAGAGATTACGCGAGGGCAAAGGAAAAACTCCGAGAAACAATGCAATGGATCGAATAATATACGCTCTAAAAACACGCATAAGGAGAAAAAAAATGAGAAATTCTTTAACAACACACGCTGAACTCAGCCATTTCGATGAGCAAGAACTTGTCGCGCGTGCCCAGAATGGCGATACAGAGGCGTTTAACCCGCTCGTGTACAAATATCAGCAAAAAATCTACAACCTGATTTACCGCAAGGTTCGGGATCGTGAAACAGCAAAAGATCTCTGTCAAGAGGTTTTTCTGAAGGCGTGGCAGGCACTGCCTAATTTTAAGGGACAATCCCTATTTTACAGTTGGCTTTACCAAATTGCCGTCAATCGTAGTATCGACTTCCTCCGCAAACAAAACAGACAACATGTTTTAGGATTTGAGGTGTTACCTCAAAACGCAGATGACACACTTCAAATGGCTGAAACGCAACCCTCACCTTGTGCGATCCTTGAAAGGAAAGAACTCGAATCCATCATCCGTAAAGCCATTCGTCAACTGCCTCTCAATCAACGCACTGCTTTTCATCTCCGTCACTGGGAAGAACTTTCGATAAAGGAAATCGCCTCACGTTTAGGCAAATCGGAAAATACTGTTAAAACATACTTGTACCACGCACGTCGAAAACTCCGGCGGATGTTACTACCGTACTTGCAAAACGAACCGCTTGCATGGCACACGGAAACTTGAACCCAAAAGTGTCTGTCAAGGCTATAGTTCTTGGAGACAACGCCTGATGTAAGGCACATCATCTACCCATAAACCGTCAACACCACCAGATTTTTGTGGCGAGACCGCCCAAGCGACATCTTTCGCCGTCTGAATAAACCCTGCTTCTACAATAATTCCATTTGCACGAAGCTGCTTGACTTGGCGTGTAACGGCGCGTGTGAAAGTGTTATAGAGTCCAAAGTGGTTAATACGACTCCAACCGAAAATGATACGGTTTGCATCAATAACAGTGGCAGCTTTGAGAAAGTTCGCCATCGGGTTGATGAAAATCACACTCGTCTGCAACTTCGGCTCCAAACGCTTGGCATCTACGAGCAGATGCTTTCGTAAGTAAAAAGTGAGGATACTGACAAGGTGAACAACATTAAAGTGCCGGATGCGTTCTACAAGGATAGGGAGTAATTCTGGTGTGTCAGTCTTCGGTTCAACAAAGCACGGTATCTGGTTCTCTTGTGCGAAGCGGAGCGCATCATCAAGGTGCGCGACAGGTTCATCAGATGTCTCCATCGTCAACTGCTGCACATCTTTCCAAGTCAACTCATTGAGCGGTTTGGAGCATCCCGTAGCCTTTTGAATATTATATTGATTGAAACCAACATGAATTAGAACAGGTTGCTTATCCTGGGTGAGGCAGACATCACACTCATATCCATCGGCACCGTCCGCCAATGCCTGCTTGAAGGAGGCAACCGTATTTTCAGGTGCGCGCCCCATACCGCCACGATGTGCGAGAAGTTGAATGTTCATAGCCAATTGTCTACTTCCTTTCGCGGGTTACAAGTAGTTCTGCACTGGTAGAGTAGGTACCCGACTCGGCTTAAGCTTTTTTGTGCCACATCTGCTCAAAATTATCTTGAGGAGAAAAACCTAAGATGCGTTTCGTTTTGACATTCGAGAACTGTTGATGCGGCAAATCTGCGAAAATATTGAAAATCTCACAACGTGATGGAAGATCTGCCAAATCAATCTCTAAACCCAATCGAAATGCTTCGCCTGCATCCCGCCAACTGACAGAAAAAGGATTGAGATCAGAGCCTTCTGCCGGATCTTCGTGCTCCCGGAAACTCAGGAACAGGTAACAGAGCACATAGATGTCATACTGTTCGGTGAAGACTTTACAGATTTCCTGTCCTAACCCCTTCGTCAACGGATAGAGTCCGGTGCTTGTATGCGGCGGAACATCTGGGTTAATCTCATAATCGTAGGTGGTATAGTCATCCCCTTGGATGGTGAAATGCGGACCTGTATTAATAACACGACGGATACCGTGTTCAACAGCGGCGAGCATCATATTATAGCACCCACGCGTACTAACATCAAAAGCCAATTGTCGGTCGTGTCGCAGGACAGAGCAATTGAGAATTGCGTCCATTCCTTCAGTTGCGCGCATAACCTGATCCAATGAACCCACATCAATATGCATCGATTCATGCTGCGTTTCAATATCGTTGATGTCCGTGACGCGCAACGTATAATAAGGCTCTAACGCCTTGACAACATGCGGTCCAAGATAGCCGTTACCGCCTAAAATGAGAACTCTCATGGTCATATCTCCTTAAGAAAACGTCGTTCCTACCCAGATGATGGCACGAATTGCGGCTCAAACTTCAGATGCCCCTTGGCTTTTCCAATTAAGAAACGGGAACCAGGGAACTCTGATTGGATGTGAAAGATTCGCCACGCGGCGGACGATTCAATCGCACCTTGAAAAGCGGCGACTGCATCGTTCATCTCAAGCCACATTGAATCCGGCTCGACGTTTGCTGCGGCATCAGCAGTAACGAGGTTGCCAAGACGGAGGCATGTCACGTTGAGTTTGCCTTCACGCCCGAATTCCCTGCACGTGAACTCACCCAGGTGCTTTGAAAGCACGAAACTATCAACAGAAGGACGAGGCCGCCAACTTTCTGTAACTGTCCAGTCTTCACCGTGCTGCTCAAAGAGGCGGAGTGTGCTGGCATAAATAACATGTTTCACGCCTTCTCCAGACGCTGCCATCAGTAGGTTATAGGTGCAGCGCGTCTGATAATCAATAGCGTAATTGTCGGGTTGGTCGGCGTTGGCAAGGAGAGCAGGCGGTATTTCAGCGATGTGGATAATCGTATCCATGCCACGCACCAGTTCGTTGGTTGACTCGTCGTGTCCAAGTTCGCTTTGCACGAACTCCCCTTCAACATTTTCGACGGGGTACAACTCTGTTAAGCGGAGCGTATGTTCTTCCGTCAACGCTGCTGCTATGTTGCGCGCCAGTTCGGAACCAGCAGAGGTAATCAAGATATTCATTTTTTAATCATTCCTTGCGGTTAAACAGTGTGGGTGTTGCTTCGGTGTTTCCCGTAGAACCTCAACGTTCCCTTTTCAAATCCGCTCCCCAAATGGAAAACTCAGACAAATTATGCCATTTAAGGAGAACCTAATTTCATTACGAGCTACGCATTTTGTTCTACCAAGATTCTACACTTTTGACTAATGATTAAAAGTTTAAAGCCCTATGTGTCCGATCGGTTCTACAAAGCTGCTCGAATTTTTGCCGCAATGTCGCCGATTTCCGCCATATCCCCTTCGCTCGGTCGCCACGGTAATCGAAGTGGATCCCCTTCCCATCGCGGGATGAGATGAAGATGGAAATGGAAAACAGTTTGAAATCCCGCGGCTTCATTTGACTGAACCAAGTTAAACCCATCCGCATTCAACGCCGTCCGGATCGCTTTTGCAAGTGGCATCGCGGCTTGCATGATTTTACTGCCTATCTCCGTAGGCATATCAAAGATATTTCGATAGTGCTGCTTCGGTATAACAAGGGTGTGCCCTGGGTTTGCAGGAGCAATATCCATAAATGCGAAGACATGTTCATCTTCATACACTGTAGCTGCCGGAATCTCACCGGCAACAATCGCACAAAATATACAATCCATTGCGTTGCTTCCTTAGACTTAATCTTGGTAGATATGTTAGCAAATTCGACACAGAAAATCAACCGGAACGAACTTATTTGTAAGGTATCTACCGATACGCTTTAAACCCAGTTTCCACACGCCTTTTATGATAGAAGTTCAATACGTCACCCTCAACGCGCGCGGTCACCTGTCTGCCATCACTGAAGGTTACTTGGAATTGTGTGTCGGAGTCCTGCGAGATCACCTCTGGTTTCGGCAGTGGAATGTCTTTCTGTTCCGCCCACGCTTGAATCAGTTTCGTTAGGGAATGGGCGTCACTTGGTGCTGAGGTCTCCTCCTTCAACTCGATACTGAATGCCGGCACGTTCTTCTTGACGTAGTTAAACCAACGTGCCGTCCGTAGGAAGGGCACGAGCGCCTGTAACGCTTCAGCCGTGCCAATTCTGCTCAATGCCTCCGAGGAGAAGCCACGCACATACGCCGACTCACTCATCAATGCCTCTCGTAACGCCGGGATAGCCTCTGCTGCATCCGGTCCGATACGCGTCAACGCCTGCGCTGCAAAAAACGCTAAATCTGTATCTTCACGATCTTCCAGAACATCTACCAACGCCGGAACGGTTTTCGATACCGGTACCTTAATCATACCTAATGCCGAAATCGCATGTCGGCGCACCTCTTCCGATCCATCTATTAGCAACGCAATAAGTCCATCAACCGCTTCTGATGCAACAGCCCCCATTTCGCCTAACGCATACGCCGCCGAAGCACGCACGTTCTCGCTCGCGGCTTGCAAAGCCGTTATGAGCGTAGGCACGGTTTCCGACGCACCCGTTGCAGCGAGTCCGTGTGCCGCATCACAAATATGAAGAATCGGCTCCATATCAAACGCCTCCTTTTCTGCAGCGAGCGCGTCAATAAGTGGTTCAACAGCCGGCTTCCCGATTGCACCTAAGGCATAGATAGCATTCCGACGCACCGGTTCATAATTATCCTCAAGCGCATCAACGAGTGTGGAGACTGCCTCTGCAGCATCAGCCCGCATAAAACCTAATTCGTTCGCGGCTTTCATACGGGCAGTTGTATCGTCGGTTTTTAACGCTGCAATCGCTGATGCTACATCCATCGTAGCATCCGAACGGTCGGTTTCATACAGATCGGTTTTTCCATACATCCAATTCCAAATGTAAGTCCAGAGGATCTCCGCATCGTAAGGAACGTGGTTGACTTCGGGCGGTTGCCAGATAGAGGTTTCGCTGTTCCACGAAGGGGCCGTCGGTTGCTCAGTACGCATAAAGACGAATTTCATACCGTAGCGATTTAGAGAAATATAATTCTGTAGGAACGAATGCACCATATCAAAGTGCATAATCCATACGGTGCCGAGTCCACCGGACATCGGGACGATGTTACGATTTAAGAAATTTTCAGGCAGCAATCGCGTGCCGTTTTCACCTTCCGCGTGTACTTCGTGCCGTTGGTGCTCGCCATTCAACATAAATTCTCGGATGTACTGTGTCCCCGGAATGATACAGGTCGGTCCCTGCTCCGCAAAACAGGGTTGCGGATAATAAAAAAGAATTGCCCAGCGTGGTGTTCGATGGCGCGGACGCTTTCCACCGGCGTGTCCATCTTTGTGAAGCGGCATCATCAACCGTTCTTCACCGTCTTCTTTCGCACTCGGTGTGCTTCCTAAAAAATTAGGGTGGCAATGCCGATGCGGGTGCATGACGTACCCGTTCCCTAAAATACTGGTAAGCCCGCCGCGCACCTCTGGAGACTCCAAAACCACCTGAAGTTCCGGCACTAACGGTAAAATGTTATTGAGTGGGTTATGCTGTCTCTCCCCTCGGAAATCCGTCGCCCCAGCGAAAAGTTCATCCGTTTTGTCGTAGATAGTTTCGTGGATGTGTGTTGGTACATCGGCGGTGACATTGACATATCCATTCACAATAAAATGACGAATTTGCTCATCGTTTAGAAGCTGCTGATTTTTAATTTTTCCTTGCGGATTTTTTAATTTTCCTTGCGAAGGAACGACGTGCATCTGCGATTTGACATCCCTTCCTTAAATCCGCCCTCCAAATGTAAAGATAAGACAAATTATGCCATTTAAGGCATAAGTTCATTACGGGCTACAAGTTTGGCAAGAAACTGCGATCCAACTTGTTTCTACAGTTTATACGACAACCATCAACCGAAGACGGTAACCTGCTCCACTGATCTGGTTTAATGTTTCATTCTCCACCAGAAACCTGCGTGTAAGCGGAGCGCAGCGCGAAAACCGAAGAATTAAAAATTTTCTAATACCACGCCGCCTTATTGACGACGTTCTGCAACGGTGCGCCTTCGGCGAACCGACGGGCATTTTCCAAGAGAACCTCAAACCGCCGTTCCAGCAGGTTCTCGGCATCTTTCACAGCGATGTGTGGCGTTATTAACACATTAGGCAGATGCCACAACCGACTTTCGGCAGGCAAGGGTTCAACTTCAAATACATCCAAGCCACACCCTGCAATACTGCCCTCCTCAAGTGCCTCAACAAGGTCGGCGAGTTTCGTCGTCCTACCGCGTCCGATGTTAACGAAGTAAGCAGTGTCTTTCATCAGCGCGAAGCGGTTCTTGTGCCACATTCCCTCGGTTTCAGGTGTATGTGGAGTCGTGGTTATCACAAAATCGGCGAGTGGCAGGAGCGTGTCGAGTTCAGTCGGGTCATGTTTCTCTACAAAAGGCACTTCATACTCCCACCTCGGATCGACACCGATGACCCTCATGCCAAATTGATCGCAGAGTCGTGCGGTTTCATGTCCGATACCACCCACACCTACGATTAAGGCAGTCGCCTGTGCAAGGTCAATGTATCCATTTTTGCGGGCATCTTTATCCCAAACCCCTTCACGTTGCGCATCCATATAGTAAGGCAGCCCACGAGAAAGTGCGAGCACGAACATCATGATATGCTGCGCAATATGGTCGTTGTAAATGCCGCGTGGGTTACAGGCGACAACGGGATGTTCAATCAACGCCGGATAATAGAAACCGGGGAAGGGGCCCGCAGCGGGGTTCTGTAGCCACTTCAGATTTTTCGCCAAAGGCAGTTGTTCCGGGGACACCCAACCGTAGACGGCATCTGCATCGGGGAGGTGTTCGTTCACTCCTTCGTCTGTATCTGGCAAAACGACAGTATATGCGGGCAATTCGTTCTGGAGGCGTTTAGCCCATTCACGTGATTCGGCGTTCTGTGGCGGCATGATTATAAGTTTCGGCACGGATTCCGTTCCTCTCTTTAGATGATTGTAATAAGATGCCTATATCTTATCACAACCTGATATCAAAATCAAGTCCCAGAAAAATAAAGGGTGTGTAAAGTTTTTGGCGGTGATTTTTTGTTGAGGGTTGAAGTTTGTGTGGGAACATGGTATCCTCTTGAAAGTTAGTTAGATATCGAAACTATCATTTTTCAAGTTTCAAAGAGAGGATACCGTGTCTAACTGTGAAAAAAAATCGGAAAACTAAATCATCTTGTCACACGACACCTTTTTGCTTTGATACAGGGGCCCACTTCTGCTATAATTGGAACGGCACCCCACGCTTCGCGTCGCCACAAGCAGACGAGAACCAAAGGAGGCTCCACAGATGAAAAAACACTTCATGCGAAGGTTTTCCATCGCCCTGCTTCTGACGCTCATCATGTTCAATCACCCGTTCAGTGCGAAAGACACTTCAACGGTTCCATGTCGACCAATGCCCGAAGTCTGTCCGCCTGAAACAGAAATAACTTGTTCGCGCCCGTCGGCACAGACTTGCATCAAAAGCCTGCACCTGGAGCGACCTTGACACTCGTCGGGACGTTTGTCTCGGAAGACCCGACCCATTCAACGGCGTTGATAAAGAACGAGACGACCAATCAGCAAGCGAGGTTTGTGATCGGTGAGATATTCGACGATTTCCAAGTCGTTGAGATTCAACCGAAGCAGGTAACGCTGGACCACAACGGGCAATCTGTCGTCTTACGCCTGCCCTCAACGGTCCTTCTCAACTAAAAAGGAGAGAAAACCGATGTTAAAGAAAAAGATTTGGATCCCGATTTTGATTCTGTTGCTTGTTGTAATGGGTGTCGGTCTGTTTTATAGACAAAAGGTCGCCACTCAAGAACCTGTCAAGATTTACAAAGCCGTAGAAGTCAACCAACAAATAGGACAAACGGGTACAGGAGAGCAAGCACCACCGCAAGATGGACACTTCCATGCTGATGGTACGTGGCATGCTGGACCCCATGAAACGCCAGTGGCAATCTCAGCACCCCAAAGCGAAACCCAGCAAGTTGTAGGGGCCGGTGTTGCTGCCGAGTTTCTAAAGGATATGGATGCGAAATATCCATCTATTGAAACATCAGCGGAAGCGAAAGAATTCTTGGAGACTGCCTCACCAGAGGAAATACACGCCCGCATCCGAGATATGTATGTCGCTCGGCACTACAAGAAATATCCCGACTGCACCGAACACGCTGCGGTCTTAGTCGATGCCAAACACTATGCCGAGTGGTCAGTGGTGCATCAAGCATACATGGATAAACATTCGGAACTCACGGCTGAATTTGACGGCTTGGCGGACGAATTGGAATCACTTTTTGAAAAATACAATTACCGCCCTGCCTACGAGGCGACACACATCCCTGAATCCGAACGCCTCAATGATATGGAAAGAATAAAGGTTCTCAACGCACAGATGGATGATCAGATTCAACGAAGGGACGCACTGAATCGTGAAGAACCTCTTAAGCCGAAACCACAGCATATACACTAAAGGGAGAATATGATGAAAAAACAGTCGTATTTTCGGTATTGTTCTTCTTGTGGTGATTATAGCTTTACCTCTGGATGTGTTTGCTTGTGATGACTTAGAGACAGCAGTAACTGCCGCTCAACAAGCATTGACTGAGGCAGAGAAAGAATATAAGAAGGCGGTTAAGGCTGCATCATCCTTGATTCTGACAACGGGGCAAACAAATCAGGAAGACGTAGTGAGACGAAACCCTCCTAATAATGACCCAAACTCTAATGCTGGTGGTCCCACTCGGCAAAACCCCCCACAGACAAATTTTGAAACCATCACCCCTACTTCTTCAAAAACCGTTCAAAACACCTCCAAGCGAAACTGAAGGCAGCGCGCGCGATACCGCGGCACTCAGCCTGACGATGGCAAAGAACTCTCTTGAGATGTGTAAGTTGACAGATGTTAACCTTTGGACGCAAAATCGCGAGCACAGCTCGCTTCTACAGGGGAAGTATGTTCATATAGATAAAGTAAATATGTAAAACTAAATGACCCTGACACACCCAAAAATAAACGTTGATTTTTAGACAGTGGTATGATAGAATAAGTTGTGATAGGCGTGCTGCTTCACGACAGGCATCATCTCTGCATCTCAAAATTTTTTATCGGAATCAGACAGGAAAAAAAATGAGAACTTTCGGCACCCGGGGTCCTGTGGATCCGGAGAAAAACTATGTCGTCTCACGCAGTGAGGAGATTTCGGATTTCATTAACCGCGTCAAAGAAGGACGCTATATCGTCATTTTCGCGCCCCGGCAGACCGGCAAAACCACCTTTTTTCAGTGGGCACTTGATAAACTCACCAACGAAGATGAAACTTACTTTCCGATTCAACTCGATTTTGAAGAGTATAAAAACCTCTCCGACGCTGATTTTTATGCCAGTCTTTATGATGATATTTGCGAGGAAATTGAAACGGTTTTCCAAAAACGTGGAGACCCACCTCCCGAGGCACTTGTCCAACTTCTGGAGAACGCGGAACTCACCAATCATGTTTCCATGAGAAGATTTTTTAGAAATCTCGCGATTTTGCTAAGCGCGCATAGGATCATCATCACCATAGATGAATTCGATGGAATCCCTCAGGCAGTTGTAAGTGATTTTCTGTATACACTGCGCCGCATCTATATCTCCCGTAGTACCCCCCGATCCCCGCATAGTCTTGGTCTTGTCGGAGTCAAAAGCATCACACAACTTGATTATGATCGGTCGGTTTCCCCATTCAATATCCAAGACGAGTTCGCCTTGTCCAATTTTACGATTCAGCAGGTACGGGAACTCCTTAGCCAGTACACCGAAGAAGTAGGACAAGCCTTTGCACCGGAAGTGATAGAAACACTTTATAAGCAGACCACGGGGCAGCCCTTCCTCGTCAATCGGTTTGCGCAAATCCTCACAGAGGAAGCGAAAATTCCCAAAACCGAGACAATTCGTATGGAACACTTTTTAACCGCACATTCACAAATACTTCAGGAACAGAACACGAACATTCAACATTTAATTACCAATATCCGTCGAGACCCACGATTTAAAAGTATCCTCATGAAAATCGCCTCTTATGAAAGCGGCACGCGCTTCAATCCTTACGACGATCTTATCAATCAACTCACTATATATGGTGTCATTGTGAAGGGCACTGATGGACT
This sequence comes from uncultured bacterium, assembly GCA_964523645.1. GTDB lineage: Bacteria > Poribacteria > WGA-4E > WGA-4E > WGA-3G > WGA-3G. Next base: position 17,875 of record CAZGAW010000105.1, read on the forward strand.
CTGCGAAATTGCCTGTCCGATTTATCAGCATTGCATTCTGCAGGCATTTACACCCCCGGTGAATGGATTAGAACAAGAGTATTTCCATGAAGATACTGGGACAGGCTTTCTTGATTACCTCACATCCGCAGGACAGATTGACATGGACCGGTTGCTTGATAACTTCCGTGACTTCATCACACGCGCAGGATTCCGGATACTGCAAGTTCCAGACACGCCCCGAGAGTATGTGGGACAACACCTCCTTTATGCCTATCTTGACCAGTTTATCAATAGTGTAAGTGGCGCGATGTATCTTGAGGTGCAAACAGGACGCAGCAGGATTGATCTCATCATCATCCACAATGTTGAAAAATACATCGTCGAGACGAAAATATGGGAGGGGCACCGCCGCTATGAAGCCGAAAAGAAGCAACTGGCGGCGTATCTTAACTTAGAAGGCGTAGCGGAAGGATATTACGTCGTGTTCGATCACCGCCAAAAACCCGAACCTCGCGTAGAGACAGAAATCGTGGCTGGCGTGAGCATTCGGAGTTACGTCATTCCTGTCATGCAAGCAGTTCCTTCAAACACCCTTTGATGGACCGTCCATATCTCGTAGCAAGTCAGTATCCCTAATTTCCCAAAATTTTTCGTTTGATATTTAAACGGAAGTATCGTATAATTTGATATATTGTTATTTTTGATATAGACTTGTAAATTACGCTCTGGACTCACAACCCACAAGAAAATCTATGACCCCTGAAGGGATAGCTGTTGCAGCAGCAGAGAGACCCTCAAGTTGTTATAGAGGAGATTAGAGAGTTCATTTCCGTTCAATAATATTCAGACTTCTAAAAGCATTAGGAAATAAGAAGAGGATATCATGACACCGTTAAAAATCAATTTTGACAAAGGCACCCTCATCTTACAGAACATCCCAGAGATACTCCAAACACGATTGCCAGACATCCAATAGGATGAACGCCCCTTACCACCCGATCACCGGTAGTTCATTGGAGAGAAATGGCACAGAACGAGCCGCACGCATTCTTGACAGGAAACCCATCTGTTTTTTACTTAACCCAACTAATGATGAGTCCGATAAGACTTCCAATACCCACAATAATACTAATACCGATCGCAAGGTTCGCGCGGTGCGTCGATGATGACTCAGAACGACCCTCCATTTTTCCCTTTATCCAACTTACATCCTGTTCAAGTGAACCAAGGCGAGCATCCACGCGTTCTATCCAATTTAAGACGTGTCTTTGGAATTCTTGAT
>CAZGAW010000106.1:0-13402 GCA_964523645.1 uncultured bacterium
CGCATTTGTAGCTGCTCTGGATTAAGGGGTTCGATTGTCTCTGTTAGTGCTTAAGCATTCCTTCTTCCACAGCACTCCTACCAATTCTTCTCCTTTACCTGCAGAGGTTCAACTTTCAAGCAACTATTTTCCCGATTATTACTCAACACTACATCGGATTTTTATAATTATACTTTGAAAAGGCAGATTTGTCAATTTTTTTTACATTGAAATAGTAATAAGGCACGTTTCAATTCCAAACTGGTTCGATTAGAAATGAACAAGATGTTGCATTACACAACAATACATGTTTCGATTCCATACTGGTTCGATTAAAATCGTATACCAAAAAAAACTTTTAGCAATTGAAAATTTCGATTCCAAATTGGCTCGATTAGAAGCAATCCGTTTTGTTTAAGACGCTCTCTTAGAAAAAAGTTGAATGCTACCTTCTTACATTCCACACCTATTGATGGAATTTAGCCTTGAGGCAGATGGCGTTTTTAGACACCTATCGACCCGTTACAACTATGGTTTCCGGGCAATTACCGAATTTATTTTTTCTTAAAAGACATACGGCACGTTCAGAGTTGATCCTCAATCCATTCATCCCCATGCGCGGGATTGTAAATCAATCCTTTCTTGATGTCCAAACAGAGATCAAGGTATTCTAAAACCATGTGCCCGACAAGGACGGGCAGCTCCGCAGGCAAATCGGCGACTTCCGTCGTACCTTCCCGTTCTAACACGGTATAGCGGACTTCTGAATAGACAGTGCGAGTCACAATGCCATTCGTGGTTTGCGCGCTTCTATACCTGACTGGAGTCAAACCCAGTTGTTCGATGATCGGTTGCGGTAATGATAAACCTGTCGCACCTGTATCAACAACTGCATCTTCGACAACGACGCGTCGGATTTCTTCGGGTTTAATAAGTCCCGTTTCTGCTAAAAATTGATCTTTCCGATTCGCGATCACAATTTGGGTTGTATGTTTCATCTTTAGAACCTCGCTGAAAGTTTAAAGTTCAGGATTTACACAATTTTGATCATCGCCCGCGCTATTAGAGACGGATCGGATAAAAAACGTAGTGGGTTTCGGTTCACAACCTAACAGATTATGTTACAAAAGTGCAACGTACATAAGTCCTAAAGCATTAAGTAAGGTCTGTATATGATACCAAACATATCAACATATATCAAGAAAAACTGACATTCACATTAGATTCCGACCATCCCAAAACCGGCACTGTTTTTGTCGCCGAAACCGCACTCGTAACCGATCTGGATTAATGCTACACTTCCAGAGACACGGAATGGACACATCACGCCGCGGATCTTGATGCCTTTGTAGTCTACGAGACGGGTGACACGTCCTTTTCGCCTGTCAATATAGTCCTTGTCAAAGGTGAACGTTAAGGTATCGTCAGGCGGGAGGCGACCCTGGATGGCTTCGTGTTTGCGGATAAGGTTCTGACGGATGAGGTCGGAGAACGCAGGATCATCGGGGAGGCAGTAGTGCATCGCCTGCTTTCCATTCCGCTCGCGTTTTGTAGACATCGTAATTGCGGAGAGGCACCGGAAATGCATTTCGGATTGGAAGCGCGGGATCCGGGGCACGGTTACATCTCTGATGCGTAACCGATGCTGACCGATGGAGAGCCTCCCCTCGGTTAGCAAGGTATCGGCGAAATGGGATAAGAAACGTTCCACGGGGGAGGAGACGTACCACGTCAAGGTTGAACCGAAATGGATCTGATCACCCGTGATGCGGCGGCGTTCCGCCATGAGTTGTGAGAACGTGAAGAGTTTGAAACGTTTCTCTGCGGCGGCATAGCCTTCGTTGTGTAAAAAAGAAGCGTATTCGGGGTCGGATTCGGCAAGAAACCGATAGATGACACCGGCGAGTGGGTAGTTGTAGTTAATCGGAAGTGTGATGCCGTCGCCAACGTCGGCGAGGATTTGGATGCGCATGGGTATGTCTCCATGGATTAGTTATCAGTTTTAATAGTTGTCAGTTTTCAGTTGTCAGTTATCAGTCACAAGAGGTCTTCGGTATTAAAAGTTTTCAGTTATCGGTTATCAGTTTTCAGAAAAAGAGGCGTTGTGTAACGCTTGCGTCTTTAACTGACAACTATTCCTCTGACGACTGATAACCATTCCTCTGACGGCTGACAACTGACTGCTGACAACCCTTAAGCGTCCGGAATCGGAATTCCCTCCTACAAGAATAGTTATCGGTTATCAGTTATCAGTTTTCAGTTATAAGAGGGTTTGATGACATGGAAATTTTCTTTAACTGAGGACTGATCACTGACTACTGACGACTATTAAGCGTCGGGAATCGGAATCCCCTCCTACCGGTGAACGACTTATATCCCCATCCGGAGGGCGACGGCGGCGAGTAGGATAAGCAGCGATACAACTCCCATCAAACTGGAGATTATTGACATCCGCGAACGGAGAGGTTTTATCTCCGATGGGAGTTCCTCAAGTGCGGGATCTAACGTCTCGACTGCTGCTGCGAGTCGCGGTGCGAAAATCATACTGTGCAACGCTGTGAGGATGACCAGCACGAAGAAGAGTCCGATTTTGATGAGGAGCGTCCGCATAAACGCATCCGAAATCGCCGTGGAAGTGGTGAGATCCACAGCGAAGAAAATATTGACGATACCGGTGAAAAACAGGATACCGATACATCCCCATACGATCGGTTCAAAACGTTTCCCTATTTGTGTCAAGAGTTGGATGCGTTGGACAGGCGGTAGGTTTTGTCTGAAGTGTGGAACAATTACCATCGCTAATATCAGGTTACCGCCAACCCACGTAACGGCGGCGATAACGTGTAGCCAAAGCGTTATGAGCGAGAATATTTCCATTTTTTTATTCTTCCTTTCTGTTATGCATCGCGCTGATTTGTGTAGGCACAAGACCTACCCCTACATATATCGTGTTTCTATGGGTAGGCACAAGACCTACCCCTACATATATCGTGTTTCTATGGGTAGGCACGAGACCTACCCCTACATATCGCGAGTGTTTTGATGGTTTTCGATGTCATTGATAAGTGCCTCGGCACGAGCGATCAAGGTGCTTCGTTGGTCTGCATACAACGGCACGGGCGCGAAGCGGTGGTAATCACACTTTTTCAGAAGATCAATCAACTCCTCAAGAATAGGTTCGGGAATCTGAGCATTCGTGCATACCTCGCGTGCCGTTTCAATATTCCGCTGCGATACGGCGAGTGTCTCCTCAAGATATTGATAGAGCGTTTGTGTGAGTGCGTTCGCGAAGGTCTTTGTATTATTTTCTGCGGTATCGCTATTCGTGAGGGATGCGAGTGCCTCGCGTGCTTGTGATGCAGGTGTTAGCGGCTCTGTGTCAGTCGGCTGCGTTTTTCGTCCGCTACGGCTACCACCGTCTGCTGAACTCGTTTCGGTGTCTATCTTCCTTCTTATGGGTAATACAAACCCACTACGATACCAGAGATACCCGCCGACCCCCAATATCACTAATAGTATAACGCATACGATTAACCAGCGTATCCACGGTGAACTGTCGGTTTCAATGTCAACAACTTCGTTCGGATTCGGACGCACAGAGACCGGAATCGGTGCGGAGTGCGTCGTTGCGTAAACGGCGCGACTCGGATTGAAGTAAGTATATTCAATCGCCGGGATACGTAAGGTACCCCTTTGCGAAGGGATCAGGGCGTACGCGTAGTTCCGGCTTGTCGGTGTGGTATCTTTCGTAAGGGTGGGTCCGTTCACAATCACCCCGGGTATTGACGGGATTTTAGGAGCCGTGACGGTTTCCATGTTCCCGCGTCCAGAGACCCGCACAGACAGGGTCAATGCTTTCCCCGCTTCTATCCAACTCCGCGAAACCTGCGCCGAAATCTGATATTCGCCGATGGCACCGCTGAAGTGGCGCGGCTTACCAAATTCTGGTAAGGGTTGGACAGTCAGTTTCAGCGGTTTCGTTTTCAATGTTCTGCGTCCGCTTCGGAGTGGGAGGACGAGTGCTGCGGGTTCAATCACAATCTCGCCCGTTCTTTGTGGGTATAACTGTCGGACATGTGCTTCAACCCAGAACGTTTTCCCCCGAATCTGCCGTGTTTGTGATGGAAGTGTTGAGACCTCTTCAACCCTGAAACTCGGAAAAGATGGGATTAACGGTGTCGGGGATTCTCGCGTCGGAAGCACAGCGGTATAGAGGTAACGAAAAGTATAGGTTAATGGGGCATTGAGATACGGTGTGGATGTATCGACTTCCCCTTCAACTTGATGAATCGCGTGGGTTGAAGGATCCACATAGGTATCAGCACCGCTCACTCGGATTGAACCCGGATTTGCGAAATACGGAGTACCTTGGTAGGCAAAACGGATATCGGATAGCGTGAAATCGCCGATGGCTTGCGGAATCAGTTCGTACGCCCACGCCATGGAAACCGCAATTTTGCTTGCTTCTAATCTGGGTGTAGTTTCGGAGGAGAGTGGCACTGCGAGGAACGCCGGTAGGAAATTGAATTGCGGTGCCTCAATATGCTTGATAAAGGTATCGCCTGAAATTGTGAGATCTAATCTCGCTTTTTCCCCAAATTGGATATGGCGAGGCCTTATTACGGCAGCGACATTGATGTCCGGTTGTGTAGGCGTTCGCTTCACTGTCCCTTGAGCCGTCGCGAGCAGCGGAAAAAATATCAAGAGGAGACATAAGCGAGCAGCTGCGGACGTTTGCTCAAGCAGTTTACCAATCTTTTTCACGTCGATATCCACTTTTGCGCTGTTGTTGTAGCAGTTTTTGCCGTAGCCTGTTTTCATTCTCACTAAAACGTTCTAAGAGCCGAAGTGTCTCTGCTTTACCAATGTCATCCGGCTCGGTTTTCGGTGGTGCGTTTTTATTCGCTTGCTGTTGTGCGAGGTCTTCCTGCTGTTTTAGCAGTTGAAGTGCAAGTGCGAGGTTATGTCGCGCATCAGCGTCTTGTGGGTCCAAGCGGAGCGTATGCTTGTAAGATTCAATCGCTCCTGTGAGATCACCGGATTTAAATTGGGCGTTTCCTAAATTGTAATAGATATACGCCGAATTCAGAGCGGTTTCACTTTGGGCAGTGCGCCTTGATAGCGATGCCTGAAACGCTTGTGTCGCTTCTCTAAATTTCCCCTGCTTATAGCGGGCGGCACCTAAATTGTAGTGTGCGATGGGGTTATCAGGCTTATCAAGCGTTGCTTGTTGAAAAGCGGCTTGTGCGGCATCGTAATCTCGGCGCGCATACGCCTCGTTCCCGGCGTTCATGGTGCGGTTCCAACCGCCTATCCATCCGACGAGAGCGAGAACGAAAATAGTTATAAGTGAGCCGCAGCGCATTTTGTTCCACATAGTTTTATTGTAGCAGATATTTTTGAGATTTGCAAGTTATCAGTTGTCAATTAGCGAGGTTAAACCTTGCAGCGAAGGGGGCAAAAAATATGGCGAATTGTTGTACAGGGTTGTACGCCAATTCGCCATATATGCAGGCGTGCTTCAGAAAACACACCTACAAAGATAATAACGCCTTACTATTTGCGTTTGATGTCCGCCCAAGTTGTCGTCAACTTCCCTTTGGGTTCGACAGGTGTCACTATCGATAGAATTTCATCGAAGAAACTATCCTGATCGGTTGAATCTTTCGGATAGACGGTAACGGCATCGTTGGTTGCATCGTCAAAGTGCAAGTTGAAATACGCAGAGCCGCCGGATTCACCACACCGGTAAAGCAGGACGTTCGCGCCTTTTTGTAATTCGACTTCAACGTCGTGAAGAATCGTTTGCGCGGCACCCGTCCATCTGGTATTGTTGTACCACTTTTCGCCGTTAATCCAGATTTGTGCGTGGTCGTCATGTGCGGGTGACATCACGGCTGGCATATCACTCGGTGCATCAATAACGATAAGCGCGTATGTATCAAGATTATCGACGGGGCCGTCTCTATTCATATTGTTGCCATCTGCGGGATCGATTTCAAAGACCGTCCAAGCGCGGGTACCGCCGTGGTCGTCGCCCCACTCCATATCAATGTCCTGCGTCATGATCAGACCGTCTATTGTTGAAAGAGAGGCCTGGTTCAGTTTGCCGCCGCTGCCTTCCTCGATGAAGTCCATCGGACCGGAAACTTGGAAAGTTCCATTGTTTTCATAGTTTCCGTCGGGGCCATACCACTTCGTAATCCACGGGGCACCAGTGCGGTCTTCCCTAAGATCATCACCGTTGGGATCTGGATCTTCTAAGAGGGCATCCTCTGCTAAGGGGCCGCCTTGGATGAGACCCGCCGCAAACACATAATGTGAACCGCTCATAGCGAGTGTGAATACAATCGCAATCGCGAGTGTAAAAGTACTAAATCTTTTCATTCTATTTCCTTTTTTCTATACTAATAGTTAAGGGTGTTAAGTCAAGCAGTCGCTTAACTTAAGTTTTCTATAACGTACATAACGTTGAAATAGCGTTCAACATTACAAATTATTATAACACCTGAACAGAAATTTGTCAAGATTAAGGTTTCAAAACACGCACAGCACCCAATTTATCGACGATGTAAGCGACACCCTCCCCCTCAGATATACCTAAGACCACCCTGGCGTTTCCATCAGGTGCGAATAGGGATAGCACGCCACCGCCCTCATTCACCATAAGAGAAGCACCCGTTTTTTCTTTGGCCCCTTGCGTTGTCAGAACACCATTACCCTCTGCAACCAAAAGAGAAGCGGCTCCCACCCCTTTTGGACCATAGGTTATCACACGTCCGCCCTCTCTGTCCCAAGCGATATGAACGCGAGGCTCCATATTATCACTCATGACCCTTATATCCTTACGCACGATTAACTCCCGGACGGTCAGTTTATCAATCGTTTCATACCCAAATTGCGCTTCGGTACTGCTGTTCATGTTACCAAACATAAAACCAGCAAACGTTAGCAAGCCGCCGAGTAACATATATTTCAACTTCTCACGCAATCTAAAATTCATTGGATGCTCCTTTAGTAGAATAGCGGTCAGCGTTCAGGAATCAGGAAGAATGGCTGTCAGCGGTCAGCAGTCGGCAATCAGCAAAGAGTGTCGGGAATCGGAGTTCCCTCCTACAAAGAGGTAGTGGGTTATGGGTTGTGGGTTATGGGTCGGAGTTCCCTCCTACAAAGAGGTAGTGGGTTGTGGGTTATGGGTTGTGGGTTATGGGTCGGAGTTCCCTCCTACAAAGAGGTTATCGGTTTCCCGAAGAATAGATTAACGTGAGTTTGATAATAAAAATTGAAGCGTCTTCGTAGGTTGGGTAGAGCGGGCATGACTAAGAATCCTTCAGTTTCCCGAAAAACCTGCTTGTCAATGACACATTCATGATAGAAATAGACATAGCGAAACCCAACAATCCAACACCGCCGGAATGAGAATGTGTCGGACTTCCGACGATATGCTTATGTCAAACTCACGTTAGATTAAAAAAAAGCCCTTGTCTGAAAATGGTAGACAAGGGCTTTGATCTGACTAACTAACGGTTCTGCTTAATATCTGCCCAGGTCGTTGTCGCTTTTCCGATGGGCTCAACTGGCAGAGCACCGCGAACTTCATCGAAGAAACTTTTTTGGTCTTTCGATTTATCTGGATAGATTTTAACGGCTTTGTGGGTAGCATCGTCAAAGTGTAGGTTCATGTAAGCCGAACCGCCGGACTCACCACACCGGTAGAGCAGCACATTGCCGCCTTTTTTCAACTCGACTTCAACATTATGGAGGATGGTTTGTGCGGCACCCGTCCATCTGGAGTTGTTGTACCATTTTTCGCCGTTGATCCAAATTTGGGCGTGATCGTCATGCGCAGGTGACATGATGGCTTTTCTGGCTGTAGGCGCGTGGATGACGATAATTCCGTAAGTGTCAATGTTATCGACGGGGCCGCCTCGGTTCATATTGTTCCCGTCTGCTGGATTCAGTTCAAAAACTGTCCATTTCCGAGTACCGCCGTTAGCCTTTTTCCACGCCATATCAACGGTTTGCGTGAGGTTCAGTCCGGCAGCTGTTGAAAGTTTGATTTCTGTGAGTTTACCATTGGTGCCTTCGTCAATAAGGTCTCTCTTAGAAGAAACCTGAAAGCTGCCGTTGTTTTCATAGTTCCCTTCAGGACCATACCATTTGGTAATCCACGTATCAACATCACTGTGATTTTCTCTGAGGTTATCCCCGTTAGGATTTGGATCTTTCAGAAAATCGGCTTCGGCCAGGGGGCCTCCTTTGATATCGTTTGCCTGCGCGAACGCAGTATGTGAAATCCCCATAACCAGTGCTAAAACAGCCGCGATCGCGACTGTTAATTGGTAAAAATTTTTCATTAAAACTTGTCTCCTTATAGACAATTCACAAATAAAGCAGGCTTTGGGAACCTGCAGGTTTTGTTAGAAGATTCATTGTTATGTAAATATTATACGTTTTTAACCGCGATTTGTCAAGTCTATGATAGAACGCAAAAGGGCTGTCCAGTTTTTCCGCTCTTTAGAAGAATCTGAGGAACCCGGTCCGGTAGGTGCAGTTGGAAATTGACAGTCAGCAACCCAAAAAAATATGGCGAATTGCTGTACACAGTCATACAACAATTCGCCAGAGTGCGTTAGGAAACACGCCTATAGCGGCACGAAATCAGTCTATTTGCGTTTAATGTCCCCCCACGTTGTTGCCAACTTTCCAACGGGATCCACGGCGAGCGCACCACGGGCTTCATCGAAGAAACTTTTTTGATCCCTTGCCTTGTCCGGATAGATGTCGACAGTATCATGCGTTTTATCATCGAAATGCAGATTCATATACGCATCACCGCCGGCTTCGCCACACCGATAAACGAGGACATTGCCGCCTTTTTTCAAATCAACTTCAATGTTGTAATCAACTTGCTGTACAGCACCCGTCCAGAGCGAATTATTGTACCACTTTTCGCCGTTAATCCAGATTTGGGCGTGGTCATCGTGTGCTGGTGACATCACGGATTTCATCGCCTGCGGTGCCTTTATAACGATAATCCCGTAGGTGTCAATGCTATCTCCTGGACCACCCCTGTTCATGTGGTGTGAGTCGGCAGGGTCAATTTCAAAAACTTCCCAACCTCGCGGTCCACCATTGCCACCTTTCCATCCGATATCAATCGTCAAGGTCTTCTTCAAACCATCAATCGTTGAAAGCTCGGCTTGTGTCAATTTACCACCAGTGCCTTCTTCAATCAGGTCTTTCGGGGCAGAGGCAGCGAATCCGCCGTTATTTTCGTAGTTCCCATCGGGTCCATAGTAATGCGTGATCCAGTTTTTATTGTCTGAATGGTCTTCATTCAGTGGGGCTTCGGCTGGGTTTTTCAACCAATCCGCTTCTTTCAAAGGACCCCCTTTCATGTTAACTTTTTGTGCGAACGCAAGGTGCGAAACGCTCATGACCAACGCAAAGATAATCGCTGTCGCGAGCGTGAACTGATAAAACTTTTTCATTGGAATTTGACTCCTTATAGATAGACAATTTGCGATCTACAGCAGGTTTTGGAAACCCACATGTTTCGTCAAAAAGTTCAATGAATCCTAAAATGATTAGGATTCAAAATTTACACGTTATATTAACATTGTAGATTTTTAACGAAAATTTGTCAAGTCATTAGTTGTCAGTTATCAGTTGTTGGTTGTCAGTTAAGAGTGTTTTTGCTTGGGGTGTTTTTGCAAACGCTGAAATCCAATGCGAAAAAAGTGTTTCTGCGGATTTCCTCCAGGAATTGGAATTCCCTCCTACAGAAGAGATGATCCAGTGGAGTTGAAATCACACCATAGGTGTCAATTTAAGGAAGTCACTTTTCGTAGGTTGGGTAGAACGGGTATGACCAGAAGATCTGTGATTCAAGGATAACCGGTGGCTTGCCCATACATCTATCGTCGAAAAGATACACAGTGAAACCCAACATTCTTGAGTGAGGTTTCCAGGGATGTGTGGGTATAAAGTTGGGTTTCGCTATGACTTTGATGTCGTATGACAACTATAGCGTTGAGACGTGTTTGTGTTGTCGGCATCGCTTTTCTCGGTTCCGCTCTACCCAACCTACAGGACTACAAAACAAAATTCCGTGCCCCGCATATCTACCCTTATCAGGACGGTAGGGGACTTTAAGACCGATAGGGTTGGAAACCGTACCTACCTGTAAGGCGTTACGGGTAGGCATCTAAAGCCGTCTGCCATTTTGTTAGCTGCGGGACGCGCTGCTGGGCATCCGTCGGAATTTCCAGGGGTCTGCCACGCGTATCGACCACCAACCCGACGACACCCCCCATCGCTTCCGCTTCAATAGTTTGACCATTCCCCGCACCGAGATCAAACCGGCGTGACGGTTGGAGTTTCACCGTAGCCTTTTCACCTAACGGCAGCGGATAGAGCCGCAACTCACCGTACGGGACATCTTCAGTGATAGGGGCATTGCCTGCGATGCTAACCTCAATGGAGAGACACGCTTCGCCTACCTTGGCAACACCGATAGGGGCGATAGCAGTGCCTAAATGGATGAGACAATCCCGTTCAAAGACGTGCGTTGCAGCTTCAGGATTCACTTGTGCCAGCACACCGAGTTGGGGCATCATGAAGATACTATCAACAGCGAGATGCGTTATGCCTTCCGGTTGAAACGCGTCTATCATCATGAGCATGGCTTGCTGACGGCGAGGCGCGTGCGATAAAACACCACCGCTTCCGACGAGCATATCTAAGGAGAGCATGTTAACGAGGGTTTGACCGCTTTCGGTTTGATCGAAGGCTTCAGAGATCGTCCGCTGCTGTTGCACACCACGCAATTCCACGGCGAGTTGTTTGTGCTGCTCAAAAGCGAGTCGGAGTGCCTCACGTGCAATCGCCTGTTCGAGAATCAGCTCCTGTAACGTTTGCGGAATCGTCGTCGGACGGATCATCTTGTTCTTGATTCGGTTGCGGAGGTCGCCTACCTCAATGTCGAACGGTACCCAGCGGAGGACGTTTTCTAAACCCGCTTCAGCAAGAACATTGGAGACGCTGTAACTCATACCGAGGTTGGCGCTGACGGTGCGGTTAAAGATGGATTCGCCTTCCCTGTTTTTAAAGACGGAAAACACATCCGTTGTCGCGCCGCCGATGTCAACACCGACCACTTCAATTCCCTGTTGCGCCGAGACGGTCTGGATTATCTCACCGACGGCGCCGGGTGTCGGCATAATGGGGGCATCCGTCCAATCAATTAATTTTCTGTAGCCGGGTGCGTGTGCCATCACGTGCTCAAGGAATTGGTCCTGAATCTTGTGGCGTGTCGGCATCAGGTTTTCGCGTTCTAAAACGGGACGTAGGTTATCTACCATCTCCAGTGCCATCACGTCTTGTAGGCGTTCCTCAATTGATTCGCGTGCGTCTATATTGCCTGCATAGATAAGCGGAAGTTCATAAGCGATGCCCAACCGCGGTCTCGGACGCGCAGCGGCGATAATTTCAGCCAATTCAACGACATGCGAGGTCGTACCGCCATCAACACCACCGGACAGAAGTAACATATCGGGACGTAGGTGTCGGATACGTTCGATTTTTTCGTGGGGGAGACGTTTATCGTTAGAGGCGATGACATCCATAACAATGGCACCGGCACCGAGCGCGGCACGCTCGGCACTTTCAGCCGTTAGATTGCGGACAACACCCGCTACCATCATCTGGAGTCCGCCCCCCGCGCTACTCGTTGAGATATAGATGTCAACACCTTCATCCCCGCGTTGCGGTTTGAGGATAACACCGTCGTCGAGGAGTTTGCGTCCCGCGAGTTCCTCAACTTCGGTGATGGCATTAATAACGCCTGCCGTTACGTCTTCAACAGGTGCTTCAACCGTAGTAGGTGCCTCACCCCGCACGATGAGTTGATATTCTTCATCCTTTTTCTCAATTAGAATTGCTTTCGTTGTTGTGCTACCACAATCCGTGGCAAGAATAGAGCGGATGTCCCCCGCGGGTTTGTTCATATAATTTATCCTTGCTTTTCTTTAACAGGACTTACGCAAGGCGCAATGAATTGCGCTACTACGAACCAGACTGCTTTTGAGAAACACATCCTTCCAAGGTCCATCTGTTTGTAGTAATGCGATTTATCGCATGGCTGCGTAAGTCCTACTTTAAGTTTTCAGCGGCGTAATTATTATGATGAATTATGAAAATATATTGATATCTTGTAGGGGCAGCCCTTGTGGCTGCCCACAAACTCACTGCTCACAATGTATAAGTAATCCTATCAACTAATACCCCAATTGCCGCAGATATTCTCGGTTGACACCCATGCGTTCGAGATCCGAGCGATCTTCGACCGTACCCGGGCAGGCGGTAATCCAGCGATCATAGTTGAGTTCCGATAAGGCGGACATAATTCCCGGAAAATCCATGACATTTCCGCTACCAACATCCACCCAGTCTACATCGTATGAGCTGCCATCGCCGCCAGTGTAGCCTGAATAATCCTGCAGATGCACGTAGACAAGCACATCGCTATACCGTCGAATCGATTCAATCGGATCGTACCCCCAGAGTGCGGAATGCGATACATCTATACACAACTTACACTTTCGGAGAAGGCTCATGTATTTCGCCCAATCATCAATAGAATCCACGGTGGTGTTGGTATGGATATGATAACAGACCTCCAACCCGTATTGTGCGGCGTATTCTGCCCAGTCTTCGGAGACATCCGCGAGGGCAGCGAGATCGGAATTATTGACCGGACGGTCTTGCGGTTTTCCTGCGCCCATGAACATGAAACAATCGGCTTCAACTTCTGCAGCGAAGTCAATACGACGTTTATTGAGTTCCATCTGCTCCGGGTTTTTGTCGATCGGCAGCCCACGTGCTGTCACAGCAGCGATCGGTAAGTCTACATTGTTGCAGATTTGTCGAATGTGTTGCGGTGTGCCAACCCAGTCCAAAGATTGACGCATCTCCCAACCGTCCCAACCGGCGTCTTTCAGTTGAGTCAACAGTTCCTCAAAATCGGGTTGTTGCCAACGCAGTGTACTATATCCAAATTTAAAACGCATAGTGTTTCCTCCGCTCTGTTTGGATTAGGATGCTGTCCACGGACCTTCAGCAGGCACAACAGCCAGCATCGTCTCACCTTACTTGAAATACGCGAGCAGCGCGATAATTGCCGACCCTATCGCTGCTAAAACAGCAACTTTGCCCCACAGCGCGGCATCGGTCTCTTGTCTACCCTCAAGTTTACCCCGGATCCACCCTAAACCGATTTGGAGTTCACTGAGAGAAGCACGGACGTCCGTAAATTGATCATCCGTTTTATCCTTCCATTCCTCGGTGCGCTCCATCCAGTTATCAGTGCGCTCCATCCAGTTATCAGTGCGCTCCATCCAGTTATCAGTGCGCTCCATCC
>CAZGAW010000106.1:13502-17214 GCA_964523645.1 uncultured bacterium
TGCGCTCCATCCAGTTATCAGTGCGCTCCATCCAGTTATCAGTGCGCTCCATCCACGCTAAAACACGTTCTCGGAATTCAGTATCGTTCATGAGAGTTTCCTTTTTGTTTTGAAGATAGATTTCATATTTGCTTATATTTCTTATTCTGCCTAAATACATTGTAGCACATTTGAAAATAAATTGCTTGCTATATAGCCGAAGGTTTTGATAAACTATATCCGTAAAATTCAGGGGTTTTCCATAATTACCCATTTTAAGGAGAAAACATGGATAAAGTGAAACTCGGTTTTATCGGAACCGGCGGTATGGCTGGCGCACACATGCGCAATCTCAAAGATGATTTTGAGGATGTTGAATTTTGCGCGATGTGCGACATCTCGGAAGACCGTGCAAAACAGCGTGCCGAAGAGTTCGGCGGAAACGCTTACACCGACTATCGTGTTATGTACGATAAAGAAGATTTGGATGCGGTTTATATCTGTACCCCGCCTTTCGCACACGGCGAACAGGAACGTATCGCTTGCGAAAAAGGTATCGCGATGTTCATTGAGAAGCCGATCCATTCCGAATTAGAACCGGCGATTATTATTAATGAATACGTTGAGCAGAGCGGTGTCGTCACGAGTGTTGGTTACCACTGGCGCTACGGTGGCAACGCCCAGAACGCGAAAGCGATGCTCGAAGCGCAGCCGCAAGTTCTGGGCGCACTCGGATATTGGATGGGTGGAATGCCCGGTACACCGTGGTGGCGTGTGCGTTCAGAATCCGGCGGACAGCACGTCGAACAAACAACACACATCTTCGATCTCGCACGCTTCCTCGTCGGTAGCGACGGTAAAACCGTACACGGTGTCGCCGCAAGCGGGAGTATGACGCATATTGAGAACTATGACATAGACGACATCAGCATGGTGAACATCGAATTCAAGAACGGTGCTGTTGCGAACATCGTCTCGGCGTGTGCAATGGAAGGTTTCGGTCGCGTCCATCTTGAAGTCTTCACGCGTGGACTCGTTGTCACCATCGGCGGCTCGAACGAAGTGAACCGAGGCGGGGAAACGGAACCGCTCTCAAACGAAGGTGGACAGGATCGGGACCGCGTCTTTATTGATGCCGTGAAGAGTGGGGATACCTCCAAAATCCTATCGCCTTATAGCGACGCATTGGAGACGCTCCGTATCATGCTCGCCGCGAGTACCTCCTTCCGAACCGGTAAGGCTGTAGACCTGTAGAAAATAGCGGGGACGAGGAAACCTCGCCCCTACACTAAAGAAAGAGAGAATTATGCCAATCAATCAATCCATCTGCTTTGGCGGTTTCAGTCGTGGCAGAGACCCCATAGAAGTCATCAAAAAAGCCGCTGAAATCGGGTATACATCCGTTGAAATGCTGCCTGCGGAGTACTGGTCGGTCGTCCAAGACCACGGAATGCGCGTCGCGATTATCGTAGGACACGCCTCACTTCCGTCAGGATTAAACGATCCGAGCAATCACGACCGGATTGAAGATGAAATCCTTCAGAACATCGACATCGCAGCGGAAAACGACATCCCCGGACTCATCTGTTTCTCTGGAAACCGAGAAGGTAGATCCGACGAAGAGGGACGCGATAATACGATAGCAGGGCTGTCACGCGTTACCAAATATGCCGAAGAGAAGGGCATCAACCTCTGTATCGAACTCCTGAACAGCAAAGTCAACCATCCCGATTATCAATGCGATAAGACGGAATGGGGTGTTGAGGTTTGCAAAGGTGTCGGTTCACCCCGAGCGCAGCTCCTCTACGACATCTACCACATGCAGATCATGGAAGGCGACCTCATTCGGAACATCACCGACTACAGCGACTATATCGGGCATTATCACACCGCGGGGAATCCGGGTCGTCACGATCTCGACGATGAACAGGAAATCTACTATCCTGCCGTGATGCGTGCGATCGTCAACACGGGATATGAGCTTTACGTCGGACATGAATTCGGTCCCAAAGGTGACGCGTTCGATGCGATGCAGCATGCCTTTGATGTCTGTAACGTCTAAACGCACCTCACATACATTGTAGGGGTAGGTCTCGTGCCTACCCGAAAATTGTAGGGGCAGGTCTTGTGCCTGCCCTATTTTTCATCTTTTGTCTGAATCGCGAATTTTCACAGATTTATCGGATTACGCGGATTTTAAGACTTTTCTTGATCTTCTATCCTTTTTTCTACCAATCTAATGACACCTGAACAGAGCGCAAGAGTCACCATAGACAATATGCTTGAAGCAGCAGGCTGGCACATCCAAAATTATGCTGAACGTGATACTGCTGCGTTGGGTGTTGCGGTGCGCGAATATCCGTTGGCAAATGCACAGCGAGCAGACTATCTTCTGTTTGTCAGTGGACTCGCTGTCGGGTTTATTGAAGCCAAAAAAGAGGGCACAACGCTCAGCGGGGCAGCGCAGCAAGCAGCGCGGTATCGCGCAAACATACCCGCTGGTTTGCCAAAACAACAGGGATGTCCATTTGTCTATACATCTACTGGGATAGAGACGTACTTTCAGGATGCCCGAGAGCCTAACTCACGCACTCGCCTTGTCTTTGCATTTCATACCCCGGATACCCTCCAAGACCTCCTTCAATCTGTTCCGATTCGGCAGAAACTCAAGGATAATCTTCCGTTTTTGGAAAAGGGTAATCTGAGAAACTGCCAATTTGACGCAATAAACAACCTTGAAGCATCTTTGAAGGAAGCGCACCCGCGCGCCTTAATCCAAATGGCAACGGGGAGTGGGAAAACCTACGCTGCCGTGAGTGCTGTTTACCGACTCATCAAATTCGCTAAAATCAAACGGGTTCTTTTTCTGGTAGACCGGCGGAACCTCGGTAGGCAGGCTTTTCGCGAGTTTCAGGGGTATACACCTCCTGATGATAATTCAAGATTCACGGAACTTTACAACGTTCAACACCTCGCCAGCAACACAATTGATCCGGTAAGTCAGGTCTGTATCACGACACTCCAACGTCTCTATTCTATGCTGAAAGGCGATCCTGACTATGAAACAGAGAAAGAGGAGATTTCCGATTTTGAAAATGGGGAAGGACAAACACCAGAAGTCAGCTATAATCCAGCAATTCCGATTGATACCTTTGACGTTATCATCGTTGATGAATGCCATCGTTCCATCTACGGCAGATGGCGACAGGTGTTAGAATACTTTGACGCTTTCATTATCGGACTCACTGCAACCCCGTATAGACAAACGCTTGGCTTTTTTGACCACAATCTCGTTTCTGAATATCGCCACGAACAAGCCGTAGACGACGATGTGAACGTCGGTTATTACGTCTATCGGATTCAAACCGAAATTACACAAAGTGGAAGCACACTTGAGGCGGGTAGTTATGTCGCAAGACGGGATAGGCAAAGTCGGCGGCTTAACTGGGATGAGTTAGATGCTGATGTTGAATATGCAGAAACACAATTGGATCGGGATGTCGTTGCTATAAACCAGATTCGCACGGTTATTCAGACGTTTAAGGAAAAACTTTTCACAGAACTTTTCCCGAGTCGGAGAATCGTTCCGAAAACGCTTATCTTTGCGAAAGATGACTCTCACGCCGAGGATATCGTCCATATTGTCCGAGAGGTATTTGCCGGAGCGGACGAATTCTGTCAAAAAATTACCTATCAAAGCGATAGACCCGAAGAGCTTATCGCACAATTTCGC
>CAZGAW010000106.1:17314-19069 GCA_964523645.1 uncultured bacterium
CGCCATGAATCCAATGGGACAGATGGGGACCAGTTGATTGACGAGATTAGCGAAGATCGGGTTATTGATGCTGGATTTGACAATCTAAATTCCACACAGGTTACTGCGGTCATCCACGCCTTTAAACAGTTTATTGACCAAAACGTAGATGAATTGCTTGCGTTACAAATCCTGTGTAACGGTTCGGAGGCATACGGTTCGCTTGAGGAAGACTACTTAATTGTGTTGGAAGCAGCATTACGAGAATATTCAAACGGACTCTCTTGCGAGGCTTTATGGTTTGCCTACCAACAGAGATTCCCGAACCGCGTTCAAGGCAACTTTGAGCAGCTGACGGACATTATATCTCTCATTCGGTTTGCTATGGGGAATACTATCTTTCTTGAGCCTTTCCGTGTAACTGTCAACCGAAACTTTGAGGAATGGTTAGAGGGTAGAGACTTTACTTCAGAACAACTCTATTGGCTTAAACTGATACGGGATCATATTGCGACTTCACTTGACATTCGGATGGATGATTTTGAGTATACGCCTTTTGCTGAACTCGGAAACGGCTCGAAAGTCTATCAACTCTTCGGGGACAATTTGGACAACATTCTAAAGGATCTTACAGAGAGATTAGTCTCCTAATTTCCCTTCTATGTAGGAGCGAGTTCTGCTCGCGATAGAAAAACGACTTGCATTCGAGTTAGATTTGTGCTAAACTTCTTAATGAAATGTGAGCTTGATAATTATTAAAAATCCGAAAAATATAGTAGAGCCCGTAATTACTTATACACCCCGCCGGAAAAGAGTCGGGAATCGGAATTCCCTCCTACAGCGGTCGTGAAGCAGGAACAGGTTTTCCAAAATGTAAACTTATTTTCGGATTTTACTATAAAGAATGTTACACTTTTCAGCAAATTATTTTTTTCAACAAAGAATTGCAACAGGGAAAATACTCAGGAAATCCACGCCATCAGTGGTTTCTCAACCGAAACGCCCACGGAAATGCCAATTTAAAAATGTTATAAAAACGTAACATTTTTATCAAAGCGAAATATTTTTTTTGTAAAGACGTAACACTGTTAAAGTAAAATCAAAAAATAAGTTGCCCCTCATTCAGCAATCTCTCGCACCGCTGATTGTCCAAAACTTAACAAAATTAAATGATAGGGTTATAATGAATCCAATGGGTTTACCTCCGAATTGGCAGACCGTAAAATTTGGGGACGTTGCCACGTTTACCAAAAAGCCAAAAGACTTACGATATTCCGAATATAATGAAATCCCATTCGTGCCGATGAGCTTGATTCCAATTGCCACGTTATTTTCAAAGGAATTTATACACAAACCATCAGATAAAATCAGTAGCGGAACCTACTTTGAACCCGGGGACATTCTTCTTGCAAAAATCACACCCTCTTTTGAAAACGGAAAACAGTGCATCATTAAGGAGTTACCAACGCCATTTGGTATCGCAACGACTGAAGTAATTCCAATTCGTGAAGTTGAAGGTGTCAGTGACAAATTTTATCTTTTCTATTATTTGTTACTTCCTGACGTGCGTGCTTTGCTCGCGGAGAGAATGCAAGGCACAACAGGCAGGCTGCGCTTAGCTACTAAAATACTTGCTGAGTTGGAAATTCCGCTTCCGCCGTTAACGGAACAAAAGCGTATTGTTGCCAAGATAGAGACGTTTTTTGCCCAATTAGACGCAGCAATTGATAGCCTCAAAAAAGCACACGCACAGTTGCAACGGTATCGTCGATCAAT
>CAZGAW010000107.1:0-18775 GCA_964523645.1 uncultured bacterium
ACTTCGATCATGCCAACACTCTCACTTACGCGCTTATCGCACTGATTGTCGTCGCCGTCGGTATCCCTCAAATCATCATCGCTTCGCGCTGGCGAAAGGATGTTCAACTCGAAAAACAGTTGCAAACACTCACACAAGAGGTCGAAAACCTGAAGCAACAACGGCTCGTCAATCCGTAAGACTGCTTCGTGCTGCGATTGCGAAACCGCTGCGAGAGGATAAAGAATCAAGAGATATAGGACACCGCCCGACTGATCAGAATTTCAATCACTAATTTTGCTGATTTTTGCTTGGCTGTTTTCGGAAAATTCAAGTATAATTTTTCTTGTAAATCACCAAGATTTACATCATTTTCAAAATACCTTTGCTGCTGAAGCTGGCACTCGAAGAGCATCCACAAAAGGGTGTCTCGCTGGTAGGCAATCCAAAGCAATAGAGTAACGTTGGGCAAAACGTCTGAGCGTGAGATTAACTTGTGAGTGAAAATGTATTTATTTTTTTAGGAGGAGAATTTGATGAAAAATGTATCAACAAAAATCGCCTACATGGTGATCGGCAGTCTACTTACAATTATTGGCTACCACTTCGGGAATATAGCCAACAACCCCGCAGAGGCACAAGAAAAGGCAGATGCCCCTATCGTTGACGAAATTCGGTGTCGCCGTCTTGTTGTCGTTAATGAAGACGGAGAAACGGTTACCAAAATAGTCCCAACCTTAGACGGTGACGGTACTATAGCAATCAACAACAAAGACGGAGAAGTGCTTGTCAATATAGCACCAACCGTCGAAACCAGTGACGGTTCTATACAGACCTACAACAAAGACGGAAAAGTGCTTGTCACTATAGGCACAACCGAAACCAGTGACGGTTTTATACGGACCTACAACAAAGACGGAGAATTAGTTGCCGGTATAGGTTCAGATGGCTATGGTGGTCACATGGCAATCTGGAACAACAAAGGATTTGAAAACAGTCCAAAACCTATCGTTCGTATAGGAACGACAGATGAAGGGAATGGGGTTATTGTCACAAAGGACGCAGATGGAAATGAGACCGACGTACTCGGCGAACCCAATAAGATATTTGCTTATAAGGATATCACACGAGTATCAAGAGGACCAACAACACCCCGAAGCGGAGCAACAATACCCCGAAAGTTGGTAAGGTCAAGGTATTCGCCGGGGCCGAAGCCGGTCGGATTGCTTCTCGAGAAAGGCGATAAACTTCAACCTTTTAATTTTAATGATATTGAAAAAAAGTCTTTAGGCGTAGAGACGATTGATGCGGCTAAAGGCGCAAGAATTCGTAATAAATTATTTACGCATGATGCACGAATTATCTGGTTTACTAACAAGTACGCTTGGATAGAACTCACCGATGGAACTCGCTATACTTCTAAAACTGAAAAGTGTATAATTGATATGGAAACTCATACCATTTCAGAGGGTGAACTCTTGAAATCTATGAGCGAAGATAATCAGTAGGTTTTCAAAAAAAGGGGTTATCCAAAAGGGTAACCCCCCAAACTAAAAAAGTATTATGCCATAATCTGAAAAAAGTCATTTTTTTTCAAGAGTGCCAACTCGGAGATTATTGCGTCGTATTTTTGGGCAATCTCGGAGAACCGATCTATATGTATCCGACACTCGAAACAATCACACATACTTTTTACATGAGCGAATAATACCTTGTTTTTGTCCAAGCACATCGGGATCCAGTTGATCAATGAAAGGCTATCAATCCCAGTCTCTATCTGCTTTCAAGAGGGGCAAAAGGTCTCAAATCACAACACCCGACCCTTGAAACCCTTATCGTAACTCGGCATTCACTTTTCAAGGCAGCTTTCGTGCTGGAAAAAGCGATAGAAATCGTGGTTTTGGTTTCCTTTTCGTTTCAAAGGTCTGTAGAAGTTTTTTGCCACCTTTTGAGGTGTTATTTTCTCAATGGGTGCGTGGGTTTGTGTCTTATCAAAGACGATATGGGTTCCTGCACTTATTGGACAAAAACAAGGAAACTATAGCAGACATTAGGGTATGGTAAGATTTTAGTTCGTTTCACTCTGAATTAAGAATTCATTACGGTTCCTACTACAATTATGGCAAATTATAACCAAAGACAATTAGGAGAAAGAATATGAGAGAACTCTCTGAAGTTAATATCGGACAGGAAACTTCAAAACTCGTGAGTTTACTTCAGTCTTCTGAAGATCCTGATGAATGGGCGAATATATCAACGGAACTTATTCCAATGCTAGTAGCATACTGGGATGAGCATCCACATAGCGCGATGGAAATGTTAGAGGTAACTGTACACAGTCTGCCTATAGAGTTAGCAAAACCGCTTGTCTGTGAAGTTGTGTTGGCTTGGAGGAACAAACCTGACTACGATCCGGATGCAGGAGGTAGTGCGGACCATTGCTATCTATCAGCACTTATTCTATCGGATAATTTCGACCTTGCAGAGCACCCGTGGGTAGAAAGAGTGTTACCTCAGACTTTGAACAAGGAGTTAAACTACAAACGCGAAATGCGGGATTACGACCGCAAATTTGCTCTGCTCAGAACTGTTCAATATGCATCTAGAGAACCTTCAAGGCTTCAGGAATAGTCATGCAGCTTCCGAAACTCACCCTTCATCAGATTCGGAGCCGATGCACGGAACAGAGTTTTGAACGCGGCTTGGAGTACTTCCACGCTGGCGCAATCGGCAATCCGGTACTTCAAGATTGGACGCTATCAGCAACGTGCCAGGGATCATATCCAAAACCGTATCGCACATCTGTCGAACTGATGCCGACCGGAATTGCCGCCACTCGCTGTTCATGTCCTTATGATGCGGATGGAGACCCTGTGTATCTCAAGATTGAAGGCGAGATAGCAGAAGATGTCCGCGAGGATATAAGTTATAATTTAGAAGCAATAGATCCCTTTGAGACAGCAGAGTATATAGTTGAAGCCGATTTTAATTCCTACAATACTGGTTTAATGGATATGGCTATATTCCAAACGTTTGAAGGCTCCATTATTCGCGAAGGTTTTGCCTTTTCTTATTATATGTTAGACGAGGTAAGCGAATTGGCACTTGAGCCATAGGTGACTACCTCCCTCCTACGAAGGACATCTCTTGGGTAAGCACTTTGGCAGGTTTGCAGTGATTGACAGACACGCAAAAAACAACCTGCGCACCGCACATACCACAATTTTAGATGAGTGAAAGGGGCGCGAGACATAGGTTCCCGAATCCCTACAGAAAGAGTACGCTATTGTATACTTGTGCGCGCTTGAGAAATATCTGCGGACCCGCTAACCATTCGGCGTATCCGATATTCCCGCTGTCAGTGAGATAGTCAATCCACGCATTGAGAGACACTCGCAAAGCCACATCTTCCACTGCAAGCGTAAAGCCCCCGTATTCAACCTGATCATCAAGGGCGGTGACAACGAAGGCACCGTGGGTCGCAGCGGCAGCATCACGGTTGCCAATCTCGCCTCTCGCGATTGCGTCGATCCTGCCATCGGTGAGAGCCCCAAACAACGCGGATTCACCGACATCGTCGCCGAGATAAATCACCTGAGGCATGTTTTCTGTAGGCGGATAAAGCGTCTGTCTACCGGCTAAACTCGGAGCAGAACCGGCCGCGGTAATGCTATACTGCTGTGTGCCATCAGCGACAACGCTGCCAGCGGGTGTTTCGATGCGCGTCCCCTCAACCAGAACGCCATCGGTGTTGACAATTCCAGTAATTTCGAGCAGACGGGCTTCTCCGGTTGTCCCCGAAAGCACGCCGACCCTGACATCACGGGTCAGTGAAGCATAGTTAGAGAGTCGATCGGCATCTTCGGAACGTACCAAGAGCGATTGCCGGAACTTGATGTGTCCCGATGTAAAGGCAACAGACTGTTTGCCTGTTGTGTCCTGGGTCCGAGAGTCAAGGATCGTGATGCCACCCCCAATTAGGTCATATTCGGGCTCGGTAGCCTTCAACCAGATGCCAGGCCATTCAGCGATACCGCTTCGGGAGAAAGAGATACCCGTTCCATCCATGGCTTCAAGTGCCGTCAAGAGGTCTGCCTCATAACCGAGATGGATGTTAAACCCATCAGAAGCCGGATCCGGGTTTGCGCTGTAACTGACAGGCGCGAAATACGCATAGAACCCAACAGTGACAACCCGTTTCCTATCGTCAGATACTTCGTGCTTTTCAGAGGGCTCCGGCGCAATCACTTGCTGAATCCGCTGACAGCCACACGCCATGAAACACATTATCAGGCATAAAAAGAAAAAAGCATGACTCCGAAACATAATCCCTCCTATAACGCATCTGGGCATATTTCTGGCAGCTGTTAGTGCTATCCTTTTTTTATTGCCCATAACGTTTTCAGAATGATTTTAATATCTAAGCCGAGAGACCAGTTTTCGATGTAATATCGGTCATAAGAGATCCGTTCCTCAAGGGAGGTATTACCCCGAAAACCGTTGACTTGTGCCCACCCGGTCATACCAGATTTGACGCGCTGCCGAGCAAGATAGTGCGGAATCGATTCGCTGAACGTATCGATTAATCCTGACATCTCTGGACGGGGACCGACGAGGCTCATATCGCCTTTGAGAACGTTAAAAAATTGGGGCAGTTCGTCTAAACTCCAGCGTCTCAGAAACTTTCCGAGTGGCGTTTGTCGTGGATCATCATTTTTTGCCCATACATGTCCAACCTTTTTTTCAGCATCAGCATGCATAGAGCGGAATTTATAGATACTGAACGGCTTTCCTGCTCTGCCGACCCGTTCCTGACGGAAAATCGCTTTGCCGGGTGAAGTTAAACGGATGGCAATCACAATTGCTAACATGAGCGGACTTAAACCTATCAACGCGAATGTGCTGAATACAATATCTATGAAACGTTTGACAATGCCCCGCACGCCTTGCATCGGTGATTCCCGCAACCGTAGCACGGGTATACCGTCAAAAAAGGTTACGGTTTCTCTACCATCTGTGATAAATTCCGAGAGTTCGGGCAGTAGATTGATTTGAACCGGTATACCTTCGCAGGTGTGAAGAATTTGCAGGATAGTGTCATTCGGGACCGTCGGGGACGCGATGAAAAGCGTATCCAGTCGGTGTTTTCGCACCAATTCAAGTACATCTTCACTTTTTCCAAGATATTGCCCATGCGGGCTTTCAATACCTTCTGATGCAGCGATTATCCCGATGAACTCGTGCCCGCTATCTGCTTTGGTATTAAGGACGTTGATAAACTTTTCGACGCGGGTATCGTAGTTTCCGACGATTGCCAGTCGGTTCACACCAACCCCTTGGGCGTGAATCGACTGTCGAAAACGGTGGAGAACCAGTCGTCCCAAAAACAACCAGACGAGACTGAAACCTGACGCGAGGAGCATGACCCAACGTGAGTAGGCATCGTGATGATAGATGAAAAAGACTGCTGCTAATGTGGTAATCAGCGCGATACCGGTGGCTTTGCAGAGTGTCCAGAACGCTGGAAGCGTCGCGTTGCTTTCCGGACGATACAGTTTGAGTGCTTTTAACGTCATTAGCCAAATAATTGCCATCAGTGGAATGAGTCGAAAATAGTCAGCAAGTGGAGGCGTGCCACCTTTGTGCAACGCGAGGACTTCGGGTGTCCACCCTGATTCAAACCGTACCCAATATGCTACGACAATCGCCGTGGCGACGAAACAGAGATCGAATAAAACTGTGAGCGCGATAAGCAGATGATCAAGTGTTTTGTTGTTCATTGTTTAGTGTAGATTGCGGCTTTCGAGTCTATATTGTCTCATAGGCTGCGTTCAATGTGTTAATGTTTGAAACTGTTCTGAAACGAGGTTCAAAATAGGACTGATGGTATTCCGGCAGCCCTGTTAAGTATATCAGATTTATGCCGTGCTTTCAAATAAAATAGCGAGGACAAAATCTACATAGATGCGGTGTTATCGTTGAGACGGCACGGAAATTTAGCTGATAAATTGCACACAATATGCTATGTTACGGGTATAGGTCGTTATAAAGCAAGCTACACTGAGATCGGAGGAAACACATAATGGCGAATCAACTAAAAGTCGGGATTGTGGGAGCACATCGCGGAAGTTCCTACATGGCACCTTTTAAAGCGATAGCAGAAACCGAGGTGACAGCGGTTTGTGACATCAATGAAGAGACACTTCAAAACGTCGCAGCACGGTTTGAAGTTCCGCAACAGTTTACAGATTACCAAGCGATGCTGGACGCTGTGGATCTTGTGGTTCTTGCCACACCTGAGAATCTGCACGTGCCGCAGTCAATTGAGGCGTTAGAAGCCGGAAAACACGTTATCAGTGAGGTGACCGCCGCTGTTAAATTAGAGGAATGCTACGACTTGGTTCGGGCGGTTCGGAAGGCTTCTGCCAAATACACAATGGCTGAAAATACGTGCTACTCCAAGTCAAATGTGCTGATTCGCAGCATAGCAGAGGCAGGTATGTTTGGTGATGTCTATTTCGGAGAAGGCGAGTATCTCCACAACATCAAGTCGCTCCATCACGATGCGGCGGGCAATCCGACGTGGCGCTACTACTGGCAAGTCGGCATCAATCGGTGCAACTATGCTACGCACAGTCTCGGCCCAGTACTTCAATGGTTTGGCAGTCGCGTCGCGAGCGTCTGTTGTCTCGGAACCGGCACTAACACCGATCCTGAACACGCGATGGAAGATACTGTGATGATGCTGTGTAAAACGGATTGTGGGGGGTTAATCAAGATTCGGATTGATATGCTCTCGAATCGTCCGGCAAATTCCTATTTCAGTCTACAAGGCACAAAAGGGTGTTATGAAGCCTCACGTGGACTCGGTGCTGCACCGAAGATTTGGTTAAGTGAGTTTGGGGTAACTGAACAGTGGAGACCGCTCTCCCAGTTTGAAGACCTTCTGCCCGAACGCTGGAAAAACCCGCCTGCTGAAGCGGAAAATGCTGGCGACCTTGGCGAGTATTTTAAGGTGCGGGATTTTGTGGATAGTGTCCTTACCGACACACCGCCGCCGATGGATGTCTATACGGCGATGGATTTCACGGTACCGGGTCTGGTTTCGGAGCAATCCATTGCGAACGGTGGCAC
This sequence comes from uncultured bacterium, assembly GCA_964523645.1. Lineage (GTDB taxonomy): Bacteria > Poribacteria > WGA-4E > WGA-4E > WGA-3G > WGA-3G. The sequence goes on from CAZGAW010000107.1 coordinate 7,114, forward strand.
ACCGATGGAAGTCCCAGACTTCAGGAAGATTGATCTTTAATTTTACCTTGCGGTTCGGTCAGGTAGGATGGCGGTTCAATTTCCTGTCCGTATATCCGCCCTCCACTTCGTTACGTGCTATGGTTTCGTTAAACCGGCATAATCTCACAGTTGATGCTACGGGTTTCTGATCGATTCCGCACACGCCGATGTTGCGCGCTATAATTTTTGGCAGTGGATTGGATCCGGAAACAACGGGATTTACTCTTCTTCCACAGGCTCAAAAACAAGTCCACAACTACTGCAGCGGTATCCGCTCTCTGGTTTCGATTCCACCAGAGGGAAGAGCATCCCACAACAGATAGGACAAGGTTCGTCAATTTCCATTTCGGCTTGTTCGATTTCGCCGGAGCGGTTTTCAAATTCAACGATCATTTTTCTAATTTTCCTTGCGGTTCGATGAGGTGGGTTTAGATTTTGACGTACCTTTCCGTAGAGCCGCCCTCCATTTCATTACGGGCTACGTTTTTGTTAAAAATAAATTCTCTGAACTGTTATTTCTAATTTTCCTTTTAATATCTCTGTAGGGTTGGATCAATTTCAGCTGCCCACTGGTCGATACCCCCTGTGAGATTTTTCGCCTCGTGAAATCCATTTTGGTGCAGGTAGGCGACGGCATAGAGACTCCGCGTACCGTGGTGGCAGTACACAACAATTTCTTGGTCGCTTGGAAGGCTATCTATGTGGTGCGGCAGCGTATTGAGCGGTATCAACTGCGCGTCTTCAAGATGCACGATATCGTATTCGCTCGGTTCGCGGACATCTAATAGCAACACAGATTCCTTTGCGTCGAGTTTCTGTTTCAGTTCCTGTGGCGAAATTTCGGGAAGGGGCGGTGCTGTTTGCATGATTCAGTTTTCTCCCTCCGTTTGAATAGGTTCTAATGGGGCGCATTCTGGACACGGGCACATCTCACGCAGGATTTCAAATGGGTAGATACCGGTAGCGTGTCCATCGTTCCAACTGAATTGGAGTGCGTAACGACCGACTAACTGAATGTCAAGCGGTTGAATATCGTCTGAAACCTCGATGAGGGTTATATCTCCATCGCCTTGTGGGGCAAAGAGTGAATGAATATCCCTACCTTTGTGCCGAATGATGGCGCATTCAGCGCATGGACACATCTGTCGGAGATAGGTGTAGGGATACCAACTAACATGTCCGTCTTTCCATTCTACCTGAAAGGCGGTGTCATGTTTTTTCAGGAGTTTGGGTTGTTTTGCAATCCTGTCCATAATGCAGGTTACGGCACGGGGCGGGAGAAAAGCGCGTGTGGCTTTTCTAAAGACCCACTACTTTAAAAAATACCGAGTTCGTCTTTTGCGTCTTCTGTCATCCGTTCTGGTGTCCAGCGCGGGGTCCAGACGACGTTAACGTTGACTTCCTCAACGCCATCCATCTGCTGCGTGACCTGTTGGGTGCCGTTCACAATTTGTCCGCCAGCGGGGCATCCGGGACTCGTTAAAGTCATCGTAATATCAACAGTCGTGTCGTTGATGTCAACACCGTAGATAAGTCCCATATCGACGATGTTGATGCCAATTTCTGGGTCAATAATTTGCTTGATACTCTCTAATACAGTTTCTTCGGATACCATTGGGATTTCCTCCTATCAGATAGGGATGATGAATCAGTCAACGCTGATCAGAATATCATCATCTTCAACTTTAACGGTGTAGCACTCAACGGCTTCGACAGCAGGCATACAGAGGGGTTCCCCAGTTTTCACGCAAAAGCGTGCGCCGTGCCGAGGACACTCTATCTCGTCACCGTTGAACCAACCTTCTCCTAAGGGACCGCCGTCGTGCGTGCAAACGTCTTCTATGGCGTAGAATTCACCATCAACATTGAAGAGTAGCACGGGGACGAAATCAACCTCAACCAAGTGTTTTGTACCGGGCGGTACTTCACTCGCTTTTGCAACTTTATAGAATTCTGCCATAATTTCCTTTTTCTCGGTATTCTCGGTAAAGGTAACGAATTAACAAAACGGTTCTTGTTTTTTATTTTTCTTCACCGGGCCAGCCTTTGATCCCATAGGCACCCGTTTTGAGAACTTTGAGAGCCAATAACGCACATTTGATACGGACGGGACCCAAAGGGATACCGATCATATCTAAGATGTCGTCTCGCGAGAGTTTTTTGACTTCCGTAAGACTTTTGCCCTCGATCTCCTCAGTTAGCATAGAGGCAGCTGCGAGACTAATGGTGCAACCGTGCCCAGAAAAACGCACCTCTGTAATAATATCTTCTTCAACAAGTAGGTCGAGGCGGATCTGATCCCCACAAAGTGGATTGTCTTCTTCATGAGAAATAGTACATTTCGGCAAGGTTCCATAGTTACTCGGATTTTCGTAATGGTCAAGCAGTTCTTCCTGATATACGTTCATCCCACGCTCCTTCTTTGACTTCGAGTCATCAATTTTTGTGTTCTACACAGCCCTTCATAGAGTCGGTCCACGTCTTCGATAGTGTTGTAAAGGTAAAAACTCGCGCGGACGGTGGCGATAACATCTAACCGCTTCATGAGCGGTTGTGCACAGTGATGGCCGGCGCGGAGGGCGACCCCGTGCGTATCCAAAATTCCTGCCACGTCGTGCGGATGGATATCCTCCATATTAAAGGAGATAACACCCGCTTTTTGATGTGGAGAAGAGGGTCCGTAAAGGGTAATGCCTTCGATTTCTTGTAAGCGATTGTGTGCGTATTTTAAAAGTTCTTGTTCATGGACCTGAAGTGCTGCTAAATTTGCTTGTGTGATGTAGTCAACGGCGTGTCCAAGCCCAATCGCTTCGGCGATACTTGGCGTGCCTGCCTCGAATTTGGCGGGGAGTTCAGCATAACTTGATACGTCACGCTCAACGCTCCGAATCATTGAACCGCCACCGAGGAAGGGTGGCATCTCTTCAAGGAGTTCCAATTTGCCATAGAGTACGCCGATACCTGTCGGGCCACACATTTTGTGTCCAGAGAACGCCAGGAAATCGCAGTCAAGCTGCTGAACGTCAACCTGAAAATGCGGTACCGATTGCGCCGCATCAACAACTACCTTTGCCCCAACGGCATGTGCAGCCGTAATGATAGACTGGATCGGATTGATCGTTCCGAGAACATTAGAAACGTGTCCTATGGCGACGAGTTTCGTTTTTTCGGTGAGCAGGTCCTGAAGTTGTGTGAAGTCAAGCAACCCTTCGTCGGTTATCTCCATGAATCGAAGCACCGCGCCAGTACGCTGTGCCAATAACTGCCAAGGCACGAGGTTGCTATGGTGTTCCATGACAGTGAGGACGATTTCATCGCCTTCTCGGATGTTCGCGTTCCCCCAACTGTAAGCCACGAGGTTAATAGATTCTGTCGTGTTCCGCGTAAAGATAATCTGTCGCGTCCGGGGGGCGTTAACCAACTGCGCCACTTTCTCACGTGCGCGTTCATACTGTTCTGTCGCTTCCTCTGAAATACGATAGATACCGCGATGAATATTGGAGCGGTACGTATCATAATAAGCATCCATTGCTTCGACGACCGGACGCGGTGTTTGTGTTGAGGCTGCGTTATCAAGAAAAGCTAACGGCGGTTCTGTCGCGAAGATTGGAAAATCTTTACGGATGCTTTCTACATCGAGAGGGCGAAAATATGGGGTATGCATGGTGTTTGTGAATCTATGCGATGGTCTTGCCTCCGAGCAAGCACGCTCGTCTGAGCGTGCCCCACTCTCGGAGACTGGTAAGGTAAACTGCTATCGACTCGGGAAACCGATGTTGACAGCAGAGGGTCCATGGTCCTCACACGCCTGATCGGTCGGAACGTCGGTTTCAGCGTCACTCGATCGAACAATCCCTTCCGAAACGAGATAGTGTTCCACCTCATCGCCGCTGACATCGGCAAGCATGATGTCGTCAATTTGGACGCACGGCTGATAGGGCTGCCGCGTCTTCTGAACCATTTCACGATAGTTGTTTTCGTTGTTAATGATGTCTCTGTCTTCATATTCCAAACCGTATTTGGCGAATATGGCACGGACACCATTGCTCCATCCACAGACAGGTTTCATGTAAGCGATAATTTTCGGTTGACTCATTGTGAGTTACTCCTTTTTTATTCGTTATCGGTTATCAGTAAGATGGCTATCAGCCATCGGCTTTCGGCTTTCAGTAAGAAGTTCACTGTAGCAGTGCCAGAATGTGTAACCATCACAAGATCGTGACGAATAGCTGATTGCTAACGACTGAAAACTATTCAAGTTTGCGCGTAACGGATGTACTCAGCTCTTCACGAACTGAGTCTAACGGAATACGTTCCATGACGGGTGCAAAAAACCCGTCAACAATCAATTTTTCTGCTTCTGCGTAAGATACGCCGCGACTCATGAGATAAAAAACCTGATCGGCATCAATCTGTCCTGCAGTTGCGCCGTGTGTGCAACGTACCTCATGTGCCTCGATTTCCAAACCGGGCAAGGTATCGGCATGGGCACGTTCACTCAACAGGAGGTTATCATTCTTCTGATACGCATCGGTATGGTTCGCCGCTGGATAGACATAAATGTTTCCGCCCCAAGCGGTCTGCGCTCTATCTTTCAAGACAGTCCGATAGAGGAGATCACTGGTCGTGTGGGGTGAAGTGTGTTCCTGTGCTGTGCTAACATCAAAGTGTTGACGGGCATCCGTGAAAGCCAATCCGAGCATTTGCGCGCTGCTCCCTGCCCCGTCCATAATAACGGCTTGATTTACCTTGTTAAGTCTACCGCCAAACACAGCACTTACCCAGCAGAGGTGTGCGTCTCGGGCAACGATAGCGCGGTGTGAAGCGAAATTCCAGACCTGTCGACTCCAACGTTGGGCTTGCACATACGTCACGTTGGCATTTTGTCCTGCGAATATCTCGACTGCGCCGCTATGTAAGCCGCTCGCCTCTGGGTTCGTAGAAGCGTTGTCTTCCAGAATCGCAACCTCGCCCCCTTCTTCGACGATGATGAGCGTATGCGATAGATCGGCGTGTTCCGCTTCCGACATTTTGATGTAAACCCGCAATGGTAGGTCAACCTTCACGCCTTTAGGGACGTGTAATAGATAACCGCCTTGCCAGAAAGCACCGTGAAGTGCGTCAAACTTATTGTATCGGGCAATATTTCCACTCTTCAGCGTTGTTTCGAGCGTTACTGCCTTGTTCATGAAGTAGTCGCGGAGAAGTTCCGGTCGTTCTTGCAAGGCAGTAGAGAGCGGGGCAAAGTAGACCCCTTTTTCCTTTAGCGTTTTCGCATCAGAATTGTATTGAAGTCGCCCATCCGCTTGTACCAGCAGACCGGCTGTTTCTTCGTTATTGTCGTCTACATTTACTGCGGAGGGTTCACCGTTTGTCGGAAGATTAGGGTAATATTTTTCGAGTGCGAAGCCGCGAAGCAATCGCCGACTGCGTCGCCAATAATCTTGGGTGCGCATATCAACGGTGCGTCGCCAGACATCATCTTCAGTTGTGTGTGGCATCGGCAAGGATTCATAAAGGGCATAAGCCTCCAACCGTTTCTCACGCATCCATTGTGGCTCAGTTTCTGCTATTTTTTGTAGGAATTCTTTTGAGAAATCGCCTTTTTGCAATTTTTTGTTATCCATGTTTTAGTGGCTATCAGCAGTCAGGGCGTTCGCTATGCTCACTTTCAGCGGTCAGTAAGCAAATCTGTGGCAGCTGTGTCGTTCTCACCTGCCAGAAACTGCTCTGGCTGACGGCTGATAGCCGATGACTGATTGCTATTTAACCGATTGAACCTTCCATCTGAAGTTGGATGAGACGGTTCATCTCAACGGCATATTCCATCGGGAGTTCCTTGACAAGCGGTTCGATAAACCCATTGACAATCATTGTGGAAGCTTCTTCTTCGGAAAGTCCGCGGCTCATGAGATAGAAAAGCTGCTCTTCTCCAATTTTGCTGACGCGCGCCTCGTGTTCAATGCGGGTATCGTTTTCACTGATTTCAATGACTGGATAGGTATCCGAACGTGAGTCCTTGTCGAGGAGGAGGGCATCACAAACGACGTGCGACTTACACCCTTTTGCCCCTTTAGCGACATCGACCCATCCACGATAACTGGAGCGTCCACCATCTTTGCTGATGCTCTTTGAGGTTATCTGCGAAGTGGTATGCGGGGCACAATGATAGACTTTCGCGCCTGCATCCTGATGCTGCCCCTTACTGGCAAAGGCGATCGAGAGAATCTCGCCACGTGCGCCAGGTTCCATCATATATACACTTGGATACTTCATTGTGAGTTTGCTGCCGAGGTTACCGTCTACCCATTCCATCTGTGCGTCTTCGTAGGCAACAGCCCGCTTCGTGACCAGATTATATACATTGCTCGCCCAGTTCTGAATAGTCGTATAACGGACCCGAGAACCTTTCATGCAAACAATCTCAACGACCGCACTGTGTAAGGATTCGCTGCTATATGTCGGTGCAGTACATCCCTCAACGTAGTGCACTTGTGACCCTTCGTCAGCGATGATGAGCGTACGCTCAAATTGTCCCATGTTCTCGCTGTTGATGCGGAAATAGGCTTGCAGAGGGTACTCTACCTTTACGCCCGGTGGGACGTAAACAAAACTTCCGCCGCTCCACGCTGCGCTATTGAGTGCTGCAAACTGATTATCCGCAGATGGGATGATGGTCCCGAAGTATTTCTTCACCAAGTCGGGGTACTCTTTGATAGCGGTATCGGTATCAAGAAATATTACGCCAATTTTGTCCAATTCTTCAACGATGTTATGGTAGACGACTTCTGAGTCGTACTGTGCGCCGACACCGGCGAGAAATTTCCGTTCGGCTTCAGGGATACCGAGTCGGTCAAAGGTTTTCTTGATGTCGTCTGGTACATCGTCCCAGCTACGCTCACTTCTGTCGGAGGCTTTGACGTAATAGTAGATATCGTCAAAATCGAGTTGTGAGAGATCGCCGCCCCATTTGGTCATCGGTTTCTGCTTGAAAATCTTGTAAGCATTGAGCCGGTACTCCCGCATCCAGTCGGGTTCCCCTTTGATGTCACACATCTGATTGATAACCTCTTCGTCCAAACCCTTCCGGGACTTGAACGTAGGTTTAACATCGTCGTGGAATCCGTATTGGTATTCGTTACTAATTCCGAGTTCTTCCATAGTGTTCGTTTCAGTTTTTCCCATTTTATCCCTCCTATTACGTTAGTGGGAATACTTAGCGTTCCCGCTCCCGATTACTCTTCGTCAATACCGTGTTTTTCGCGAATTGGATCGTAGCCCTTTGCTTCTAACATTTCAGCGAGTTCCCATCCGCCGGATTCAACAATCCTACCATCAAGCAGGATATGTATGAATTGCGGACGAATGTATTCTAATAAGCGTGGATAGTGGGTAATAATCAACACACCCAAATCGGGGCCAACCAACTGACTGACGCTATCACCGACAATTCGGACGGCATCAATATCGAGTCCTGAGTCTGTCTCATCAAGTACTGCAATTTTGGGTTCAAGCATTGCGAGTTGAAGGATTTCAGCGCGCTTCTTTTCACCGCCAGAGAACCCGTCATTGAGGTACCGTCTTGCGAAGGAATCATCAACGCCGAGTTGTTGCATTTTTTCTCGCAGTTCACGCCGAAATTCACGCATCGGAATGAGTCCATCGTTTTCGGAACCGTTTTTCTCTTTTCCACGGACTGCACTGACAGCGAGTCGCAGAAAATTCGCCAAGCTAACCCCTGGAATCGCCGTCGGGTACTGAAAAGCGAGGAAAAGTCCAAGTTTGGCGCGTTCGTTCGGTTCTAACTCCAGAATGTTGACTCCGTTAAAAATCACTTCGCCGGAATCAATATCGTAGAGCGGATGCCCCATCAAGCTATTCGCGAGGGTGCTTTTGCCCGACCCGTTCGGACCCATCAACGCATGGATTTCGCCCTGTTTGACGGTTAAGTTTAATCCTTTGATAATTGGTTTTTCTTGCACACTAATATGCAAGTCTTTAATCATCAAATCTTTGCTCATTCGTTGTTTTGCACTCCTTAATTTATAGATACGGTTCCAATGTTATTTTTTGTTTTCTTAACATCGCGTCTACAGCGCAATTTTTTCTACTCACAGATCGCTACGGGCACGCTTTAACCACCGATTCTCGACATATTTCTTTCGGGTTTAATGAAGTCTGCTGCATTAATTTTATGTCCTGCCTCTTTTTGTGCAACTGCGTCGAGAATTAACGCCGTAATCACCTTATCTGGCGCACCTTCGCGTAGCGGTGTCAGCAGATCTGTTTCTGTTAGCGAGAAGAGACAGGTCCGAAACTTACCGTCAGCAGTGAGACGCACTCGGTTGCAACTTTCACAAAACGGTTCACTCACAGAAGGTATGATCCCGACCTCGTTTCCATTGTCCGCGAAACGATAACGTTGCGCGGTGTCACTCTTTGCCTCACCCTTCAAGGTTACAGGGGCAAGTGGATAGACGGCGTTAATTTTCCCGATAATCTCTTTTCCGGGAATGTACATGTTCCGTCCCCAAACATCATCCCCGTCAAGCGGCATAAATTCGATGAATCGGAGTTGATAATCATTTTGACGCGCAAAGGTTGCTAAATCGACAATCTCATCATCGGTAAAGCCCCGCATTGCAACGGCGTTGACTTTAATCGGATTGAAGCCACAGTTGTGCGCTGTTTTAAGCCCTTCAAGCACACGTGAAAGCACCTTCCGGCGCGTCATCTGCTCGAACTTCTCTTCGTTGAGTGTATCCAGACTAACATTAATGCGACGGAGTCCGGCATCGTAAAGTGCTTGTGCTTGGTTAATAAGTCCGATGCCATTGGTCGTTAAACTAATGTCTTTGAGTCCTTCTAACTGACCCAATCGTTTTATGAGTGTAGGCACCCCGGGACGGACAAGCGGCTCACCACCGGTAATACGCACTTTGTTAACACCCAACGCAACAAAAATGCGAGCAAAATGTAGAATCTCATCAAACGTCATCAGTGCCGAGTCTTGCATGAAAGTCATGTCTTCCGGCATACAGTAGATGCACCGAAAGTTACACACATCCGTAACCGAAATCCTGAGATTCGTATGGATCCGCCCAAAGCGGTCAAGCATTTGTTGTTTCATCTTAATTCAGGCATCGTCTAATTTTATTAATAGTATATCACATCTCTATGTTTTTTGCAAGTATTTTTTATAGTAAATACTATAAAAAAGATTTTTGGAAAAAAGCAAGAAAAAATTGAGGCACCTAACCCGAAAGATTTTCAGTTGACAGGGTCATAACTTCAGTGTATAATATACCTACACTTCTAAAAACTGGGGGAAAAAATAATGGCTGGAAAAGTGTTTGATGTGGGCGGCGTTGAGCTCCACGTTGACGAACGTAACTTTGGAGCCGACGGCGGTCCCTCTGTACGTGTTTACGGTGAAGCGGATGGTGAGAATATCCAACTGCTCCGTTTCGACTGTTTTCGCAAGGATCCGCACTATCATTATGATCCGTCTGGAAAGAACGATCAACGTTCTCTTGATAAAACAAGCGTCCCAGATTCGGTTGCTTGGACGATTGAACAATTAGGACAGAACCTCGTCGAGATGATCCACACCGCAGGTTACGCAGGCGTTGCTGAACAAGTCGATCAAGCTGCAGTGGCGCAAGTTCTGCCTGAAGTGGAATCTCTGATGCGAAGTGAAAACTAATTTTATATTCTGTATTTTCGCACAAAGGAGAAAGTTAACGTGACAAAATCTATTACTATAAGCGTTTGCATATTCACGCTGCTTATAGGTGTGAATGCTTTCGCTGGTACCCCCCAGGATTGGGGAAAGTGGAAGAAAGGTGAACTCCTTCTCGAAAACCACAGTTTTGAGGAGGATTTAGCTGCTTGGGGTTTAGAGGATGGTGCATGTTGCGATCGTGGCGGTCTTTATACGATGGAGATTGACAAGAAAAATCCGCAACACGGAAAACAATCGTTGAAAGTCATTGGGCACAAAGCGACTGGCACCGACTGGCACGCAAAGGTTAGGCAACTGGATATGTCAATGAAGGCGGGTGAGACGTATACAGTAATTTTTTGGGCACGCTCCGAAAAACCTCGCCAAGTGTCCTTGAGTTTGCAGATGCAACACGCCCCCTGGACCTTTTATCAAGGTGGCAATATCGATTTAATAGGTCCGGAATGGACGGAGTACCACATCACCTTCAATTCGACGGCTGATGTTGAAAGAGACATGTGGGTAGGGTTGGCAATTGCGCAATCCGATGTCGATTTCTGGCTTGATAACTTTCGATACTTTGAAGGTGATCCCGAAGACGATCTGAACCGCGATGCCCCGTTCCCTGTTGATGCCAGAGAAAAACTGGCGACGCAATGGGGCGAGATTAAAGCGGAACGGTTCTAAAGACGTTCTTCTGATTTTATGAGGCGCGGTCGACAGACCGCGCCTTTTTTATCTGCATCGGAGTATCTCATAGTAAACTTTGGCATTAGTGTGCGGTAAATCATTTATGAGTCTACAATAAGAAAATGTTTCAACATTTGATTGGATGACTTGACTTCCAAACATCGAAAGGTTCGTTTTAAGTTGTTTCCACTTGCCATACAAATTGAAACGGCGGTCCCTGGATAATGATTGATGATCGGGATTCTGATATATTAAACACACTTTATGCTGCTTGTATTCCTTCATAATCTCAATAAGTACATCGGATAAGTTATTGATGTCTAATGTTGGACTTGAAAAGAAATAACAAAAATTAAATATAATCTGTGTGCTATCCCCCTTTTCAATGTACTTGTTCAATAATCCCGTCAAATCGTCGTACTTGTAGCCGCGAATTAAGGCAAATTTGTCAAAAAAAGGTTCTCTATATTTGTTGGGACCATATTTGTTGATTGATGCCGCCTTATCAAGCATCGTTCGCGAACTATCAATCCCTAAATAAGTAGTGTTGCACTGTCCTGCGAAAGCTCGAAAGGCGATACCTGAAGTTAGGGGGCCGCAACCGAAATCAATGAATACGACCTTATTCTTTTCGTTTATCGGTGTGAGGAAATTCGTAAAAATATGATAAGAACTAAAAAGGTGCCTCGGCATGTGATGGATACAATAGATAGCTACCTTGTCTTTTGGCGAATAATACGCATCAGATGATTTATCAAATGATGTGCTATCAAAATTGCTCTGTCCTTGTCTCAGGATACGCGCTATATCTTCCCAGTAGTATATCCTGTTATTTTTCACATCCTCCGCTAATGCTGGTAGGTTGTGTATGAAGGGTTGTATGATTTGCGCTTCAAACAGGTGCTTTAGGTTCGGACCAAAGATATAGTGACTATCGTTGGTGCAGTATATATAAGACATGCTTGTGAGTTTTATTTATGTGAGCAACTTTGAATATTAAATTTACACATTGTCTGTTGATGACGGGCTGGGGAACCCAGCCCCTACGAGTTGGTGCCCTATCTGAAAATCAGAAGTTATTATTTAATATTGCTTGAAGTTTAGAATTAAAAAGACATTTCACGGAACCGCGGAACGCTTCCCGCCGCTGGCAAGGTTTCCTAGGGGAAATCCGCAGAAATACGCAGAAACACCCTATCAATACGCAGAAATACCCAAGCAAAAACA
>CAZGAW010000108.1:0-18348 GCA_964523645.1 uncultured bacterium
TAAAGGATATCCCATGGATTTACAACTTTTTTATAGGTGGCAACTTAGGTTATAAAAGGAAATTTTGGGGGTGACCGGTTTCGACGGGGGAATTGCCGATATAGATTGCATGCCGAGGAATCCCGCAGGCCTCGTTAAATAGGCGGAACAACTATAATAGTTGATGATCAATTAGCAAGAGCAGCATAACTGCACGCTTCGGTCAATATCCTGCGCGGTTGCTGGAGTCTTTCAATAAGTCGCAGGCTAGCTTGCTTTTCTTAAGGAGCATGCTGAGAGTTTATCCAATAAAATTGGTGTAATCGAGACCTACACTTGAGATAGCTGGTCGTTAATTCCGTACAGCGGATTTGACTAGCGAATTTAAAAAGCTGTGCCAAGCATGTGAAGATGTCTTTATCTAATAGACTTCCGGACGCGGGTTCGATTCCCGCCACCTCCATTTATTTTTCAAAACTACTAAACCTATCTGTGTCCAAGAAACGAATAGGCATTAGATGGGTTTTGATGTGTAATCACAGAGGATTCAAATAGTATGAATAGTATGGAAGATAGATCAGTTTTTGACTTGTTTAATGGAGAAGATGTTAGGTACAGAGTTCCTATCTATCAACGCCACTACGTCTGGAATGAGACGCATTGGCAACACATCTGGGAAGATATTGCAGAAAAAGCAAAGTTGACCCTTAAACTTACGGGAATGGAACCACCTGTGCCGCATTTCACGGGCGTAATTGTGACGAGAAAGAATGAGAATGGAGAAGTTGAGATTGTTGATGGACAACAACGTTTAACAACTTTTCAGATTATTTTTTGCGCAATTCGGGATGTGTGCATGGATATTTGTAGGGATGAAAAGGGCGAATTTCAGGCTCATTTGGATTTGAATGCGGTTGTAGAACACTTAGAGAATCTGTTAAATAATTCAAAGCGTAGTACTCACGACACTAGTCCTGACAACATATATAAACTTCTTCCTACAGATGGACCTGACCGCGAGGCATTCCGAAAGTTAGTCACACGTGCGATTGATGATAGTGCAGGGCTTCTTCTAAGGGCATATATCGTCTTTAAAGAAAAAATTAGTTCGTTCGTACATAATGATTACGAGAGAATGGTTGCACTTTCTCAAACCTTACTTTTCCACTTCAAAATTGTTGAAATGGGATTGAAACAGGACGATCCGGCTGCAAAGATATTTGAATCGCTCAATGGTAGAGGTTTACCACTCACTCAATTTGATCTGTTGAGAAATAATGTATTTCTCAGAGCAGGTGATGAAAGGCATAAACTCTATGAAAAATGCTGGCAGCATTTTAACGATGAGCCTATTTGGTTTTCAGATGAAATAGTAGATGATTTTTTGAGTAATTTTCTTCAAGCAAAGTTGAACTCTAAGTATAACTCAAAAAGATCCTTATTTGATTTGTATCAGCGAGATTATATCGGCAACTTACGACAAAAACTGAATATAAGTATGGATCATGAGGATAATCCGGAATTAGTGGAGCACGAATTTGAAGAACTCCAACAATATTCACGAGTTTATACTGAAATGATTAACTGCGGTGAGGAATCTCCGATATGGTTCTACCAATTCCTCAAAACAGACTTGCTTAAAACCACAAGTTGGCACCCGCTAATATTGTTTCTAAAATCTGAATTGGAGTTATCTGAAGAAGATGAGGAAAAGATTTTCCGTATTTTGGAGTCTTATGTCGTTCGTCAATTTCTTTGTTATCCTGAAATTCCCGAGTGGATCCGGGAAAGTACATATCGAAAATTAAGGCGGGATATTGTTAGGCAAATTCAGCATGGAAATAATTCGTTTGGAGCAATAAAAAGCGTTTTGGAAAAGCAGAAAGGAGATTGGCAGTGGCCATGTGACACAAAGGTTAGGAAAGCCTTGGAGAATATAGGGAACCACTGGTCAACCCCACTGCAGAAGTATATTCTGTTTAAAATTGAACGCAAAATGACTGACACTAATTTAACTATTAATCAATTAGCTTGGTCTACAAAGCTTACCAGAGAACACGTTATGCCTCGTGGTTGGAAAAACGCAACAGAAGATAAGACTGATGCGACAGGCAACAAATCCACCGTGGATTTATGGCCTGTCGCATCGGCTGACAAAGCACTAGAGAGATATCAATATGTAGAAAACATAGGGAATCTCACGCTTCTAATCGGCGATGCCAACCAACTAGTTGCCACAGACCCATTTTCAAAGAAAAAGGAATTTTACAGCAACTATTCACGTCTTTCACTAACTAATTATATAGTTTCCCAAGATGATTGGGACGTGAAGCAAATTAGTAAACGAGCAGAGGATTTGGTCCAATTATTTCACCAAATATGGCCATCTTCTGCTGATAAACGTTAGGTAAATTGGGCAATGGATGCAAACTACAGTAATATAGTTGGTGGTGTAGATGGCGAAAGAGGCGGGGTGTTCAATAATGCTGCTCGTTATAGGGTCCCTCTATACCAGCGGCATTATGTCTGGGATAGTATAAATTGGGGGCACCTCTGGGACGATATTGAGAAAACATCAGAACTAAGGTGCAAGAACGTTCCTAAAACTCATTTTTTAGGAGCCATCGTCATACAAGAAATTATTCCCGACGTACTCATAGATATCATTGATGGTCAGCAACGTTTGACTACCTTTCAAATTATTTTCTGTGCAATCCGGGATCTCTGTGATGAATTTGATGCAGACCCACTGGAGATACAAAAAGAAGTTGGCAAGTATATATGCCCAACAGGACTTGTTTGGTTTCCGCGGGAACTCGGTCATAACATGCGATATAAGTTGCTCCCACGGGAGGGAACAGATCGAGATGTTTTCTTATCTTTATGTGAAAGAGAACATGAGGAGGCTGAGAAAGGCAGTCGTATCTGGGAAGCATACGTGTACTTCAAAGGGAAAATTAAGGCGTATGTAAATAATGACTATAACAAACTGCAAATGCTGTACAAATCAATCCTCGGGGACTTCGGAATTGTAACAATAGAAGTAACTTCAGAAGACGAGTACGCGAAAATCTTTAAGTCAATCAATGGGACTGGTAGGCGTCTCGCTCAGTTTGATCTCCTTAGAAATGATCTTTTCCTCAGGGCTAAGGTAACAAATAGAGACGATTTGTATAAGAAGTACTGGTATCATTTTGAAGAGACCCCTGATTGGCGAAAGAATGAAGTGTTAGACAATTTTCTGGAGAACTTTCTTAAGATAAAACTTGGAGAGGATTTTGACAAAAAGTTTAGTCTATTTGATCTATATGAGTTATATTGCACGAAACTAACAAAGGAATTAAATATCAGTGAAACGGATCCAAAGTTGGTTCAGTATGAATTTTATGATTTAAGCCGATATTCAAGCATTTATCATGAGCTGTATATAGCGGATTCAGAGAGAATTGGTGGACAGATTAAGTTTTATGACGAATTTAACGATAAACTTGACGTTGTAGACCAATTGAAGTTATTCATTTTGTACATTTCAAATGAGTTTGAGTTATCAAGTAGTGAGGTTAACCGTGTATTCAGTCTTTTTGAGGCTTATGTTTTGAGGGGGATGTTGCACATTGGTTCAAAGGGGTATAATTTACCTCCGCTTAAAGAATTAAATAATTTATTTCTTCGCGCCTTAGATGAAGGAAAAAGTTTGAGTATAGTAAACCTCCTTCATTCGCTTTCCTGGGGATGGGCAACCGATCAGGAAGTTGAATCTGCCCTACGCATGCTCCCTAAAACGGAGGCAAGCAGAAAGAAAAGCAAATCTAAACTGATGCGGGAATTTGGGGGTCGTTATATTTTTGATGTGTTAGGTTGGGAGATTGATCACCTCGAATTATTCGACAGATTCTGTGAAAAATGGCCATCCCCAGAAGTTGTGCTCCAAAAAGAACTCATTGGCGATTTACCAATTGTTTATAGCAAAATTCCAATTTCCATAGACACAATTGGTCACTTAGGATTTGATTCAGAAAACCCTGCTTTTGAACAAGCGATGCCTCGGTTAGAAAATTATGTGTTTGTAACATATCAAGATACGATAGAACTGTCAGAATACGAAACAGATGAAAACAGCATCACAGGAGTTGAGGTTAGCAGTGCAGAGGACGAAATTTTAGTTCTAAAAGAAATTCTTTTTGCTTTCCCAAAAACAGCAATGTCCAGTATGCAAAGTCACATTAACCACATTCAAAACTATCCTGAACACCTGGGTCCACAACCAGAATTAAAAGAGGGAGAGGAAACTTTTTCGACTAAGAATTGGTTGTTTGAAGAGATTTCTGGGCTTCAAACGAGAGTAGAAAATTCTAATGATGAACATTGGCTCCTGTCTTCAAGTATAGGAACGATAATAGTAGTTACTCGTGGAGGGCATGAATTACAAGGAAAACTAAAGAGTTTCAGTGACAAGGCAATCTATATGGAAATCAACGAGCATATCGTAACTGTATACATGCATGGCATTTATGAACTTAAAAGAAAGACACATATCAAGAAAGGAAATAGAGGAAGAAGAAAAAGATTAGCGTAAGGCTCCTCTCCCTTTATGGGTATGGGGGATGTGTAAAGTCTTTGGTATATCGGTCTTATGAAATAAAGACGAAAGCCCAATTTTTCAGGATGAGAGGTTTTTGGTTGATTTTGAAATGTTTTGTGTGTTTTTCGTATGTAATATCCCGCGTTTCTCTGATGCGGCATCTCAATCCCCACAGTATCTAATTCCGCTCATTTTCTAATTTTTAAAATCTTATTTCAGATAATCCTTATCCATCCCATTTCATGCCCAAAAATTTACGCACCCAAAACTGATTAAGATTTGACATTGGATGGCAAAAGTGGTATCATATATAGTGGAAAATAGATAGGTATTCTAAACAATTTAATTCGCTTTAAGCACTACAGAACCCGCATTATGGAAACGACACCACAGACTGAAAGCAAAATTATAGAGTTAAAACCGTTCGCTGATGAAATGGTCGTCAACATGGGACCTCAGCATCCAAGTACACACGGTGTGCTACGACTGGAATTGAAATTGGATGGTGAGGTTGTCCGGGAAGCAATTCCACACATCGGTTACCTGCATCGCTGTTTTGAGAAGCACTCCGAAAATCTCTCCTACCCCCAAATTATTCCGTTTACTGACCGAATGGATTATGTGGCCGCAATGAACCAGAATTGGGGATTTTGCCTTGCTGTTGAGAAATTGCTGGAGATGGATGAAAGCAAGGAATTTAAGGTGCCAGAACGTGCGGAATATCTGCGGGTGCTTATCTGTGAATTAAATCGTATTGCGAGCCATCTCCTCTCTTTCGGAACCTACGGGATGGACATTGGCGCGTTTACCCCCTTTCTCTACGCCTTCCGGGATCGGGAACGCTTACTTCTCCTTTTCGAGAAAGTGTGCGGCGCACGGCTCACCTATAACTATGTCCGTATTGGTGGTGTCTCCGAAATCATTCCAATAGAGCCGGGTTCTATTGATGAACAGAATTTTTTAGACGAGATAGAGGCGTTCCTTGACTATTTTGAACCGATGATTGACGAATATAATGAACTCTTAACGAAAAATAGTATCTTCGCGCAACGCACGACGGGGGTCGCTGTCATGTCAGCAGAGATGGCACTGAGTTACGGTGCCACAGGTCCTAACCTTCGCGGATCCGGTGTAGATTGGGATCTTCGACGCGATGAACCCTACTCTATTTATGACAGGTTTGACTTTGATGTTCCTATTGCTGTAGATGTCCCGGAGTTAGGCGCAGTCGTTGGGGACTGCTGGTGTCGTTACAAAATACGTATGGATGAGATGAAACAGTCCGTCCGGATTGTGCGACAGATTTTAGCGGAAGGACTCCCCGACGGTCCGGTGATGGCAGACTTGAAAGCCGTCCGCCCCCCCGAAGGTGAGATTTATTTCCGCAGTGAAGCCCCGCGCGGTGAACTTGGATTCTATATTGTGAGCGACGGCACACCGAAACCTGTACGTCTCAAGGGACGTTCTCCCTGCTTTAGTGCTTTGAGCGCACTACAGGAACTCAGCCGAGGTTTGATGGTCGCAGATATTATCGCTATTATCGGCAGCATTGATATTGTGATGGGAGAAGTTGACCGCTAAATGTACTTGATAGTAGGGGTAAAAAATGAGAATCATAACGAAGGAACAGACAAAGGGAGTCATGTGGGTTACCTTTGGACTATTACTTCTCTATATGTTTATAGTCTGTTTGACCGATTTTGGTGGAATCAACTTATTCGTTATCGTTGGTGCTTTTTTTAGTATCTTGATCACTACTGTTCGTATAGGGGATCCCGAGCGTCTCCCAATATCAATATTATCGAACAACAAGTTTTGGCAGGGGACATTTGTCTTTTTAATTCTTTTTATGCTAGCACATGGAGTTTTTGAGCTCTGGAAAGTTATATCTACAGGATAGTCGACCCGACATCCTGTATAAAGATAGAGATTAATTTGTAGGCAATAGGTTTTGAATCAGATTAAGGAGATTGGATGTCGGATTTTAGGGCGATGTTTGTACGCCCAGATTTCAACATGTCTGAAAGTTTCTTTCCCAATATAAACCTACAGGACAAACTCAATTGGGCGGAGGAATTTATACAGAACGCCGTAATACCGAGGTTGCCGGAAGCGGTTGCTTCGCACTTTCCTGTAGAGATAGGCACAATGCTCGTCATGTTTGCATGTGCTGGTGTTTTTGTTGGAGTCGTCCCACTACTCCCCTTGGTATTGGTGCTTGCGGAGCGAAAGGTCTCCGCACGTTTTCAGAATCGAACGGGTCCCATGCGCGTTGGACCGTGGGGTGTCCTGCAAACCTTAGCCGACGGTGTAAAACTTATCTTCAAAGAGGACTTTATCCCGCCACAAGGCGATAAACTCCTTTTCCTGCTTGCGCCGTATATCATTTTTGCCTGCTCCTTCGCTGTTTTCGCCGCTATTCCCTTCAGTCAAGGTATACTGGTTAGCGACTTTAATATCGGTATCTTCTATATCATGGCGATTTCTTCTGTGATTGTCATGGGCGTGATTATGGCAGGTTGGTCATCGAATAGTAAATGGTCGTTGTTGGGTTCGCTTCGCTCCGCTGCACAGATTGTCAGTTACGAAATCCCGCTCGGTCTTTCCATCCTCACTGTTGTTATGCTCGTCGAAAGTTTGAGCATGCGGGAGATTGTGGCAAGCCAGTCTAATGGTGTTTTCAGTTGGCTCATTTTCCGAACGCCCTTTACCTTTATCGCATTTTTTATTTTCTTTATCTCTTCTATCGCTGAGGTGAACCGAACACCGTTTGATTTACCTGAAGCTGAATCCGAAATCGTTGCGGGTTTCCATACGGAGTATAGCGGTATGCGTTTCGCGCTCTTCTTTATCGCTGAATACGCGAATATGTTTGCTGTGAGCGCAATTGCTGTGACACTTTTCCTCGGCGGTTGGGAAGGGGTCTTGCCGGGTTACGATATTCTCGGTGGGTTCCCCGGTTTCGTTATCAAATCTTTAGCTCTCGTTTTCTTAATGATGTGGTTGAGATGGACACTCCCGCGCCTACGGGTGGATCAGTTGATGAATCTCTGTTGGAAGTATTTCATTCCGATCGCCTTCTTTAACATCTTAGGTACTGGCATCTGGGGACTCATCTTCCCAGAAGATACCGTGATTAGCACCGCTATTAGCTGCGCGATTATCTATATCGGGTTGATCGCCGCTTACAAAATTGCTGGACGGAATCTTGCGCAGAACCCAGCACCACAACCGAGTTAGTGTTTTTAACTTATGAGCACTTGACTGCCCTCCATTTCATTACCGGCAGACACTTAATCAGTCTCAGCAGCATGTAACGAAGTGGAGTGCGGATATAGGGAAAGGAGATTGAGGTTTCCAATCTACCTGACCGAACCGCAAGGTAAATTAAAAAGATGGACAAATACATACGAAACATCTACAGAGGCGTTTATACAGTTCTTGTCGGGATGCGGGTGACAATCAGACAGTTTTTTGAACCGAATGTCACGCATCAATACCCGTATGAACACGACTTTGAAAAGAAACGGAACGTCCGAGAAATTCCAAAGGGGTATCGCGGGCAACTCTACAATCGTATTGAGGATTGCATCGGATGTAAAAAGTGTGAGTTGATCTGTCCAGTGGACTGTATTACGATTACAGGCACGAAACTCCCGAAAGGCGAACAACTTTGGGATAGCATGAACGTCGTGCATCTCAAGGACGGACGTGAAGTCATCGGTATCATTGAAGGCGACGATAAAAAGATAAAATCGGAAGATTCAATAACTCTCACGAATATCACCTCTCGCCAAGGTCCACAGGAGGTCATAGACCGTCTTGAACCATCGGGAAATGAGGGTCGAATTGAGACCCTTTCCAGTGACGAGGTATCGCGCGTCGTCACCCGAAACCCGGTTGTTTTCTATCTCGATCAGTTCGATATTGATATGTCTCTCTGTATGTATTGTGGGCTTTGCACCGAGGTGTGTCCGACAGAGTGCCTTACCATGAAGGATACACTCGCAGGCGTTGAATACTCCAAATTCGACCGGGCGGATCTAATCTTTGAATTCGATAAACAGGAGATGTACGATAAAGGTAAGACCGAAGAAGTGGATGCTGCGGATTAACGCATTCGCGCTGTGTGATCCCAACAATTCGCTTGTGCTAATTTAAAAGAATGGAATTTACGCTTAAAACTCTTATTTTTTACGGATTTGCTCTTTTGACGATTGCCTCTGCACTCGTTGTCGTCACGGTGCGAAACATCGTCCATGCGGCGTTTTCACTTATGGTGACACTCTTCGGTGTTGCGGGACTTTATGTCTTCCTGCAGGCTGATTTTCTTGCTGCCACACAAGTGATTGTTTATGTTGGTGGCATACTCGTTCTCATCTTATTTGGTGTCATGATGACAAGCGGACGCTTAGAGATGCGTATTCATATTGAGCGTGGGCAGCTCCTACTTGGAGGCGCAGTTGCCTTAGCACTTCTTATGCTGCTCTTAACTGTTATTGCGAACACACCGGCATGGAAGAATCTCACCGATGATGGTACCGAGCTTCCACCGACCACAGAACGTATTGGTGAACTGATTCTGAATGGGCCATTTCTCCTGCCGTTTGAAGTCGTTTCTGTGTTACTCTTAGTCGCGCTAATCGGAGCCGCCCTGATTTCCCGAAAGGAGGTTAGGGACTAAACCTAGAGGAGTCGCGATTCGGAGATCGCTCCTACGAAAAAGAAAAATGACCTTACAACACTATCTCGTCATCAGCGCTATTCTGTTCACACTCGGTATTTTTGCCGTCTTGACCCGACGAAACGCCATTAGTATTTTGATGGGGATTGAGCTGATTCTCAATTCGTGTAATCTTAATTTTGCCGCATTTTCTCGGTTTATGTCACCGCCTGAGGACATCAGCGGACAACTCATCGCAATTTTTGGGATTGTACTCGCTGCAGCGGAAGCCGCTGTCTTTTTAGCAATTATCCTCGCGATCTACCGTGAATTCGGTAGCATACGTCCCAACGAAGTAGATACCTTAAAAGGATAAAACAGTCTTCGGTTATCGGTTATCAGTCTTCAGTCTGGAAACTTGTGATTCATCAACATCTTCTTGTAACCTCTCCACTTCATTTCAGTAACAACGGTTACAAAAGGGTGTTAGGGCATCAGAAACCTCTTAGCTGACAACTGACAACTGACAACTGACAACTACTAAAAAATATGGTTGTACCTTTAATAAGCCTCATCTTACTTTGCCCGCTTGCCGCCTTTGCTGTCTTCGGACTTTTGGGCTTAGGGAAACGGAGTTTCCCTCGACAGGACTATCTGTCCACAGCGGCGATGCTCATTGCCCTCGCCTGTTCGCTTTTGCTCTTACGAGAGGTAGTGCCTAACCCAGAATCACATACTGTGAAGTGGTTGTCGCTCGGTAGTGTTACCTTCTCTATGGGTTTCTACTTGGACAGCGTCACAGCGATTATGTTAATTGTTGTCACGCTCGTCAGTAGCCTCGTTCACATTTTCTCAATGGGCTACATGCACGGCGATCCGAGATATCCACGGTTTTTTGCCTACCTTTCGCTTTTCTCCTTCTCAATGCTGTTTTTGGTCGTGTCCGATAACCTGCTCGGTATTTATATCGGTTGGGAACTCGTTGGACTCTGCTCCTATCTGCTTATCGGTTTCTGGTTTGAAAAGAACTCGGCAGCAGATGCCTGTAAGAAAGCATTCCTGACAACGCGCGTCGGTGATGTCGGCATGTTCATCGGTATGATGATGCTCTTCACGAAGTTTAAAACGCTCTCGCTCTACGGAGAAGGCGGTATTTTTACGCTCGCTGCCAGTTTAAATGCCGGTGATATGGCATGGCTTTCTATTGCGGGTGTCCTTATTTTTTGCGGTGCTATTGGTAAATCCGCACAGGTTCCGCTGCATACATGGCTCCCCGATGCAATGGAAGGTCCTACACCCGTCAGTGCTTTGATTCACGCCGCTACCATGGTTGCCGCTGGGGTATACCTTACGGCTCGGATGTTCCCTATTTTGACAGAGGCTTCATCTTTGGTAATCGCCTACATCGGTGGTATTACTGCCATCATCGCTGCCACTATTGCTATTGTCCGCTTTGACATTAAACGGGTTTTGGCGTATTCCACAGTTAGTCAACTTGGGTATATGATGCTTGGGATTGGGGCTGGCAGTTATGTTGCAGGACTTTTTCACCTCACAACCCACGCCTTTTTCAAGGCACTGCTATTTCTCGGTTCAGGAAGCGTTATCCACGCGTTCCACGCCATGCACGCACACGCGCACGGTGATGAAGACGATCACGCGCACTCACAAGACAGTCATCAGCAGTCAGCAGTCAGCAGTCAGCAGGAGAGCGTTACTTCATCAGATACCTCTTTGCTGACGACTGAAAGCCGACAGCCGACAGCCATTCCCGAGATTCCACCGGACCAAGACATGCGGAACATGGGTGGACTTCGCCACAAAATGCCGATTACTTTCATCACAATGCTCGTCGCAACGTTATCTATTTCTGGAGTGCCCTTCGTCTTCTCTGGATTTTGGAGCAAAGATGCGATTTTAGCCGGTGTGTTGGGACGGGCGATGGAATGGAATTCCGTACACCACTATCTCCTGTTCGGTATGGCACTCCTCGCTGCTGGAATTACGGCGTTCTATATGTTCCGATTGATTTTCATGACCTTTTTCGGTGAACCGCGCAATCAGGAGATGCACGATATGGCACATGAATCCCCGAAGTCGATGACTGTGCCGCTCCTTATTCTGGCTGTTCTGAGTTTACCTATTGTGAATATAGGCTGGTTTAACGAAGACTATGTTAAACCACCCGAACAACCGCATCTTCACGCACCGCAGCATGCGAAGGTCTCACCCGACAGCGAAGCGAATAAGGCAGAGCTTGCACTCTCATTTTTCGGTGTCTCTGAAGCCGTCGCAGCGGAAGAAGCTGGACACGACACGCACGGTGCACATGCAGATGACGGACATCATGGACACGGTCCCGCGCATACGATTGCTATGGTGCTGTCGATTTGCGTCGCTGGATTAGGCATACTGTTTTCATGGTTGTTCTACCATAGGCGAAGCCTATCTGCTGAATCTGTCGCGACGACTTTTCGACCGCTTTATAATCTTTTCTGGCACAAATACTATTTTGACGAATTTTACAACGGGGTACTGGTTGCATTGACGGTGTGGAAGGCTCGACTCTTTGCGCAATTCGATGGAACTATTGTTGACGGTATCGTTAACGGCGTTGGTAAGGTGACACGAGACATCCTTGCTGTCTTCATTGGCATCTTCGATAATCGCGTCGTTGATGGAATAGTCAATCGGGTCGCCGAGGTTACATGGTCGATTGGCGGAAGAATTCGTCGGATCCAGACCGGTGCGATTCAAACCTATCTCTTCGTTGTGCTGGCTGGAATTGTGTTATTAATCTTGATTTTCCGAGCATTGTAGCTGCCCTTTTGATGGAAGAAGGAGGATTTCCACGAAATGTTACTGTCGCTAATGATTTTTATCCCGCTGCTCGGGATGATCGTTGTTTTACTTCTGCCCCGCGAGTCGGAGGAACTGGTTAAACGCGTTACGCTCCTCTTTACACTCATTCCACTTGCACTCGCAGTCGCTTTATTCATATCTTACGACCGCTCGACTGCAGGAACACAGTACGTCGTCAATGTTCCTTGGATTCAAGCGTTTAATATCCAATACCACATCGGCATTGACGGACTCAGTGTGACGCTTTTACTCCTCACTGCACTCTTAGGTCCCATCTGTGTTATTGCCTCTTGGCGCAACATCGAAAAAGGTATCAAGGCGTACATGGCGTTGTTCCTGTTACTTGAGACAGGGATGCTCGGTTTCTTCGCTGCATTGGATCTGTTCCTTTTTTACGTCTTCTTTGAGCTAACGCTACTGCCGATGTACTTCCTTATCGGCGTATGGGGTGGACCGCGTCGCGAATACGCTGCAATTAAGTTCTTCCTCTATACGCTCTTCGGGAGTGTCCTGATGCTGGTGGCGATGATAGCCGTCTACCTCAATAGCAATATCGTTAACGGGGTAGCTGAAGGCTTGCGCACATTTGATATTCCGACACTCATCACATTAGCCGCTACACAAGGACACGCCCTCGCCGATCCAGACTTCCAAATGTGGGTATTTGTCGGTTTCTTTATCGGGTTTGCCGTTAAGGTACCCATCTTCCCCTTCCACACATGGCTCCCGGATGCGCACGTTGAAGCCCCTACAGCCATTAGTGTTATCCTTGCGGGTATCCTCCTAAAGATGGGAACTTATGGGCTGGTTCGAGTAAACATGGCAATGTTTCCACAAGGATTAGACCATTTTACGAACGGCATAGGTTTCTGGGGTAATAGTCTTGCACTTCTTGGATTTATTAATATCGTCTACGGTTCCTTCTGTGCGTTGGCACAAACCGACTTTAAGAAATTGGTGGCGTATTCCAGTATCGGACACATGGGTTTCGTCATCTTGGGGCTTGCTGCTCGCAATGACAGCGGCATCACGGGTGCGATTCTCCAGATGTTCAACCACGGTGTAATCAGTGCCATGCTCTTCCTACTTGTCGGTGTTCTCTATGACAGAGCACACCACCGCGAGATTAACGGCTTCGGCGGTTTAGGAAGTAAAATGCCCGTCTATACCGGTATTACGACGCTTGCGTTCATGGCATCTTTGGGATTGCCCGGTTTGAGTGGGTTTGTTGGAGAAGCACTCTCTTTACTTGGTGCCTACGATAAATTCAAAATGTTGACCATCTTGTCCACAATAGGCATTGTTGTGGGCGCAGCATATTTCCTCTGGACGCTTCAACGTGTTTTCTTAGGGACACTCAATCCCAAATATGAAGCACTGCCAGAAATCAATGGACGTGAAATCCTGACGCTGGTACCACTTGGAATTCTAACCATCGTCCTCGGGGTCTGGCCCAACTTCGCCATTGATATGTTCAGGGAATCTGTTACCAACCTCATAGACGTATTGCACGCGATATAGGAGGTTTTTGTAAGGTATGCAACCCTTAAGTAACATTGAAAGCCTTCTCTATTTCAGCCCGGAAATCCTGTTGGTAATTTTTGCTGCTGCTGTTATTATCCTTGATCTCGTTGTGAAGGATAGAGAGAGTGTCGCAGTTGCATATCTGTCCCTTGTCGGTCTCGGATGTGTATTTGCTGCTGTTCTTATCACACACTTTTCCTTCAAAAGTCCTGTTTCCCTCTTTTTGGGAATGGTCCGACTTGATGAATTTTCCACCTTTTTCAAGGTTCTGCTTCTGCTTGCAACTGCTGCAACTATTCTCTTTTCCCTCCGTTCTGAGGAGCTTGACGCACGGTTAAAAGGCGAATACTATGCCCTCTTGTTAGCCATTACGCTTGGGATGTTTCTAATGGCATCGTCAACAAATCTGTTGATGATATTTATTGCATTAGAAACCGTAAGTCTTACCTCCTATATTCTTGCTGGGTTCTTGACACATAATCCCCGTTCAAGTGAAGCGGCTTTTAAATACATCACATACGGTGCAGTCGCATCTGGAACGATGCTCTTTGGATTGTCCTTATTGTTCGGAATGGCAGGCACCGGTGATCTCGGTCAAATTAGTGCGCGACTCCCGGAACTCTTGGCATCTGGGAACGTGGCTCCGCTTTCCGTATTGATTGCGATAACCTTCGTTCTCGCAGGTGTCGGTTATAAGATAGCCTCGGTACCATTCCACATGTGGTCGCCTGATGTTTACGAAGGGGCACCCATCCCGATAACCGCTTTTTTGTCCGTCGCCTCAAAATCCGCAGGATTCGCGCTATTTATCAGGTTTTTCTATTCCGGATTTGGCAGCTCGGAGTTGATGCAAGCCGTTGATTGGCCCCTCATGTTAGCGGTAGTTTCCGCATTGACGATGACTGTCGGAAATCTTGCCGCTTTGCCACAACAGAATGTGAAACGCTTGCTGGCGTATTCAAGCATCGCACACGGTGGCTACCTCTTGATGGGGGGTGTACTGCTTACCTCCGAAGGTATTGGTGCGATCCTCTTTTACCTTGTTGTCTACCTCTTCATGAACTTGGGGGCATTTTATGTTGTTATCCTCATCGCGAATGAGGTGGGTAGTGAAATGGTTGAAGGCTATCGCGGACTCTCCTCACGTGCGCCCTTAGTTGCTTGGGCAATGGTTATTTTTCTTGTCTCTCTGGCAGGAATTCCTCCATTTGCGGGTTTCTTTGGGAAATGGCTCCTCTTTACCGCCGTTATTGAACAAGGATATTACTGGCTTGCGCTTGTAGGTTTGCTAAACAGTGTGGTATCACTTTACTACTACGCACGCATCATCAAAGCAATGTTTTTGGAAGATGCTGGTGAGGAAACCACACGTGTCTCTTTCTCTACAGGTACCTTTGCCTTGTTAAGTGTATTTGTAATCCCTACAACCGTCATCGGATTCCTGAATATCTTCTATACCCTCTCCAATATTTCAGTCTCAGTCATACCGATGTAGTGGATTCTTGAAAAAGCGTTGACAAACACGGTTTATTTAAAGTATACTTAAAAACGTGATGGATCTGCAAATGTGGATCAATGCCCGGTCGTCTAATGGTAGGACGCGTGACTCTGGATTACGTAGTGAAGGTTCGAGTCCTTCCCGGGCAGTTATTTCTATTATATCAATCTGCCGCTATCGTCTAGGGGTTAGGACGGGTGGTTCTCAGCCACCAAACCGGGGTTCGAATCCCCGTAGCGGTATTTCTTTACCTATAAGAGCGGTGCCACACTTCGGGACCGCTCATTTTTTCATGTCTCTTAAAAGGTAACGTCAGATGAAGCAGACACAAACGTTAGCAGAAGCCCAAAATCAATTGTTCACGTCTATCCGTTCCTTTGCGGAGTATACGGTTTATCGTGCTTATTCTGGTTATTGTAATTCTGAGGAAGACACATTTGCAAAAGCACAGCAAAATCTCTTGAATGCGCTGCGTAACTATGCAGAGACATTGGTTTATGATGCTTATTCGCGATATGATCCGTATGATGGGGGCGAGTTTTTGACGCATGAAGTTTATGCGGAAATCTTAGAATCACTTGAGGATGATGACGTAATTCCAATGGAAGATGTTGCCAAGGCGTTAGGAATCAAGTGGTGAAACTCGGGTGGAAGAAACAAGCGCGTGATGTTTTTACCAAGTTGGACACTACTATTCAAAGACGTATCACCAATAAGCTCCAAGAAATAGTAGAGAATGCCCCGCGTTATTCTCACCGACCTCTGAGAGGAAACCTTACTGGTAATTTTAGATTCCGAGTTGGAATCTACCGGATTGTTTATACCTACAATAATAACCTTGTGATCGTCCAAAGTGTTCAGCGGCGTGACAAAGGTTACAAATAGAAAAACAAGTTAACGCAAATTAAACGCGCATTAATGAGAGGAACTTTCGATGCCTAATATCAAAGAACAGCGGGATTTCATAACTGCCATGCAAAACTATGCAGAACAGTTAGTTGTTGACGCGTATGCACACACTACCGAAAATCCCAATGAGCACTTAAGCGAGGAAGTACTCGCTGAACTTGTTGATGCCGTTGAAAGAAGGCTGATTGTTGAGACAACGAAAGCGGTTAAATCAGTTGCAAATTCGCTAACATCTACTGATAAGGAATCGGTACAATCTGTTAGATGATCTGAATGCCATACCCTCATGACGCTGGAGAAAATACAAATGCACGATACACCCGAACACACCAACCGCCTTATCCATGAAACAAGCCCCTATCTGCTCCAGCACGCCCATAATCCCGTTGACTGGTATCCCTGGGGCGAAGAAGCATTGGCGCGCGCCAAGGATGAGCAGAAGCCTATTCTCCTCAGTATCGGCTACTCTGCTTGCCACTGGTGCCACGTCATGGAACGCGAATCCTTTGAAAATGAGGAGATCGCCGCAGTCATGAACGAACTTTTTGTCAACATCAAAGTTGACAGAGAAGAACGTCCCGATTTAGATGAAATCTATATGAACGCTGTCCAGATCATGACGCGTCAAGGCGGCTGGCCCATGACTGTCTTTCTCACCCCAGATCTCAAACCCTTCTACGGGGGCACCTACTATCCACCGACGGATAGATACGGTAGACCCGGATTCCCGAAGGTAATGGATGCGGTTGCCGAGGCGTTCAGCGGTCAGAATGTGCAGGTCCTGGAGCAAGCCGACCAAATTACGGCGCATCTCGCACAGATGGGCAACGTCGTTGATCCGCACCATCATGAACTCACCGAGGAACTCATGCAGAATGCGTTCCAACAGTATCGTTCCCAATTCGATTCGCAACACGGTGGATTCGGCAACGCTCCGAAATTTCCACCCAGCATGGGATTGCCCTTTCTACTACGCTATTGGCATCACAGTGGCAACGCCAAT
Organism: uncultured bacterium; assembly: GCA_964523645.1. Classification (GTDB taxonomy): domain Bacteria; phylum Poribacteria; class WGA-4E; order WGA-4E; family WGA-3G; genus WGA-3G. The sequence continues at coordinate 17,021 of CAZGAW010000108.1, forward strand.
GCCTTAGAGATGGTTGAACTCACGTTGGAGAAAATGGCGCGTGGCGGTATGTACGATCAACTCGGCGGCGGTTTCCACCGATATTCCACGGACGCACACTGGCTTGTCCCACACTTCGAGAAGATGTTGTATGATAACGCTCAACTCGTTGTTGCTTATTTTGAGGCGTACCAAGCCACTCAGAAACAGTTCTATCGCGATATAGCCACCGAGACACTGGATTACGTTCTCCGTGAGATGTACGACACAAAAAACGGCGGTTTCTATTCTACCCAAGATGCCGATAGTGAAGGCGTAGAGGGTAAGTTCTTTGTCTGGGAGCCAAACGATGTGGAAGATGTCATTGGCGAGGAGAACGCCGAAATCTTCTGTGAGTATTACGACATCACGCCACAAGGCAACTTTGAGGGGGAAAATATCCTCAACGTGCAAGTGCCATCTGACATTTTTGCTCGGAAGCTGCAAATAGATGTCGGCGAATTGGAGGCACGCCTCGCAGACGGGAAGCAAAAGTTGTTCGATGAAAGGGAGAAACGGATTAAGCCGGGGCTGGACGATAAAATCCTGACCAGTTGGAACGGTATCATGATCCGCGGCATGGCGATGGGATACCAACTAACGGGAAAACCTGAATACCTTGAGGCGTGTGAAAAATCCGCCGAATTCGTCCTGACGACGCTATCACAAGAGAATGGACTCCTCTGGCGCACCTACCGTTCCGGGAAAAGCCATCTCAACGCCTATCTTGAGGATTACGCTTATTTCATCGCTGGGTTAATCGCGCTCTATGAAGCCAGTTTTGAACCGCGATGGCTCACGGAAGCCGAACGTCTCGCACATATCATGATTGACCAGTTCGATGACGACGCAGGCGACGGATTCTTCTTTACTGGCAAAGCACACGAGACACTCATCGTTCAATCCAAATCCGCTTACGACGGGGCCACACCTTCCGGGGCATCTATGGCGATTCACAGTCTGCTACGGCTTGCCAAACACCTCGACAACTCCGAATTCCACGACAAAGCCGTTGAGACGTTGTTGCTTTACTTCCATCAAATGGAGGGAATGCCCACAGGCTCGGGGCAGCTGCTCTGTGAATTAGCGTTCCTATTGTCAACACCAAAGGAGATTGCGATTGTTGGTGAGAAAGGCGATGCGAAGACGGATGCAATGTTAGCGGCGTTACACAACGTGTATCAGCCCAACAAAATCGTCGCCTTAAGCGAGTCCGCTGATGGACAGACGTTACCGCTCCTCGCGAACAAGTTCCAGATTGACGACACTGCCACCGCTTACGTCTGCGAGAATTATGCCTGCCAAGCCCC
>CAZGAW010000109.1:0-6890 GCA_964523645.1 uncultured bacterium
TAACTGAAAACTGACCACTGGTCACCGATAACTAACTTAAGATTCATCTTCCGGTTTGACCAGTGTAAGTGCTGCGGAATTCATGCAGTAACGTTTACCTGTCGGTGCCGGTCCATCGTTGAAAACGTGTCCGAGGTGGGCATCACACCGGCTACAGACGACTTCAGTGCGCGGCATGAAAAAGATACTGAAATCCGATTTTGTTTCAATGGATTCCGGGGTAACTGCCTCCCAAAAACTCGGCCATCCTGTTCCTGAATCGTACTTGGTTTCGGAACTGAAGAGCGGACTTCCGCAACAGATACAGTGATAGGTGCCTTGCTCTTTACAATCGTGGTATTGCCCTGTAAAGGCGCGTTCTGTCCCCTTTTTCCGAGTTACCTTATATTCTTCCGGTGTGAGTTGTTCTTGCCATTCTTTTTCCGATTTAATAACTTTTTCTGCTCCCATCCTTTACGCCTCCCCAGAATATAGTGTGTTTTCCTACATCAGTACTATATCACATTAGGAAAAAAAACGCAAACGCGTTTTGAAGCTTATAATTACAGCAATGCCTGCAGCAAAGGGAGAACCCCTTAATCACTATTTTTCTGTTTAGGCTTTACCTTCCCTAAAACTCGACATTTTGTTGCGGACAGGATTTCATATCGCACGCCACCCCATGTAATTTTGCGTTGGAAGACGGCATATACGGCGTTGATACCTCCGAGGAGGAGTGAAGCTGAAGTGACGTAAGAGGTTACGCCAATCGTTTCCCGCATCTTCGGCATTTCGCGGAGCCATTTCGGTAGATTTCTGACATAGAGCCGATAGCCAAATGCCTCCAGAAAAGGGATCAAGACAATCGGTAGCAGCCCTTCGCGAAAGAATAGAAACGGAATCGTTCCAAATACGAAGATACCTTTCGGTAGCAGCACAATGAGGCTCGCAAGCCACTGCTTCCAAAGTCCCATGTGAAATGTCATAATCAGCTGACGGTTGGTAAATTCGACGATTTGGTGCCATGTGCGATTGGCCGTACGCGTGACCGCTACGCAGTCTGGAACAAAATGCACCTTGTGCTTAACATCTCTCATCGCAAGCGTGGTGTTGTGGTCTTCGATGGTTGCCTCTTCCCAGCGTTGAAGGATATGGGCTTTCTCAAGCATCTCGCGTCGAAATGCGTTAGAACCACCCCATACCATTGAGAGCGAATGATCGCCTTGGAAACTCATCTGGAAGTTTACCCAGATGGCTTCCATAAGGGAGGCAATGTTCCATGTTTGTGGGAAATAAAACCGCCCACCAACGGTCGTCCCTATGTCCGATTCTTGGAGCGGGTTAACAAGGAGTGTTAACCAATCCTCTCGGATAGCGACATCCGCATCTACAAATGCGATGACTTCAATATTGTCTGGAAGTTTTTCGATCGCTGTTATGAGGTTCTGCACCTTTTGCGAACGTGGAAGACGATTGTCAACGATGTTCGGTGCTAATAGAGCGTGGACATTCGCGTGAGGTTCAGCAATTTCACACAGATGCGGATAAGAGACATCATGCCCAGCATCCGCTTTTTGATGTGTGACGAAGAAGATTTCATACGCACCCGCATAATCTTGATGCAAGAGGCCTTTCGCATGTTCTGCTGTATCCGCGTCCCATCCATAGTGGGGCGCGATGATTGCGACTTTTGGCGTGTAAGTGGGACGCTCGGTTCTACGTTCGCGCCGCGCGTATCGAAAGGATCGGGTGATGATCAGCAGTTCGACAATAAGGAAAAAATAGGCGGTTGCGATAATATAGGTCTGCATAGTGTTCAATATTAAAATGCTTTTAATCGTACGGACATCCCTTTTGGTTGCCCAAACACCTAATAGAGCGTTCTAATTGTAGGGGCAGCCCTTGTGGCTGCCCAAACTATCCCGATATACGAAGCAGGGCAAGTGTTGTTTTCAGTTTCGGAATCAGTTCTGCATTCAGTAGAAAAATCAAATTCGGTTCATGTTGAAGCCGCGCGTAAAAACGCCCGGATGTCTCTATTTGGTTTCCAACTTGCAAAGTATACACTTTCTGGTTCCGCAATTCGACGGTCAGTTGGATTTGCGGGTTACTAAAGCCTGTCGTAGCCTCCGTAAATTTGGATTCTCGCGCTACAAATGCGGATGCCATCAGATCGTCGAGTTCATAGATGATAGCGTTGACTTCTGCATTGTTCGCTTCTTCTTTCACGGGTGCCGTGAGCCGCCAATTCGTCCCGAGACGTTGACACGTCAGCGGTTCTTCTCCGTGTAACAATGTGAGTCGTATGACATCGTCAATGTGGAAGTTGAGCACCTGTTTATCTCTCAACCCTGCAGCACCGAGGGCAATCTTATCGATGAGGACAGGGTTGACACGGGTGACTTGATCCGAGGTCTCGGCTTTAACGTAGACAGTTCCGTCCTGATCGGCACTTCCGATGTGTAGGACCGCAGGCTTTTCTTCCCCACGTTGTGTAAAAGCGACCTCAATTGAGGGCGGTGCTAATCCATACGAGGCAAGGCTTTTTGACGAATCGTCAACAAATGCAGCGGCTTCGAGTGAATCTACACCGAAAAGCAGATCGTCCACCGCTTTCGCGTCTGCCTTTATTTTCCCTGTCGGTGTGTGCAATTCCCACGTGTTATCAGCGTTCTTTGTGCAAACAGTCGTCTCTCGGTCCTGTTGGATTTCAATACGAACTGTATCAATGCGTTGAAAGTCAATAACCCGCTTATCGCGCAAATCAAAAACAGATTTATTGAGAAGTTTGTAGATGTCATCCGAGACGGTGTAGATAGATTCTTGGTGAACGGATTTGACATAAACGCGTTCCTGTGTCCCGTCCTGCGATGGAATGACCGAGCCGATGTGAAGTGCATAGGTGTTATCGCCACCTGTGAGTTTCGCTTGGATCCGCGGGGCATCTAAACCGTATTTTTCTAACTGCGTCGGAACATTGGCATCGGCACCGTCAGCCTCAAAGGTTGATACTGGCAATGAACGCAGTTCCGAGAGAAGCCTCTCCATTTCTTCGTCATCTGCTTTCGCTTCGATTGGATGTGTGACAAACCATGTGCTGTCTCGCTTGCCGCAATTAATCGGACTTGATTCGGAGGGCGAAGCTGCATCTCTATGCGCGAGCTGAATGTTGGAAATTGTTTCGGCATTGAACTGAATAACCGCCCGGTCGCGAAGGTCAGTAGGGGACTTCGCCAGATCATCGAGCGCGCTGGATTCAATCAGAAAGATGTGTGCTTCAGATTTCTCTTTGGTATAAACAGAAAAGTTAATCGCCTTTTTGCCGATGAGGAAAGTTGCTGTCGGTGAAGTTCCGTCTGTTGTCCAGAGTGAAAGGGTTATGGTTGGCGTATCCAATCCATACTGCGCTAACGCCTGCACTTCAAGCGTCTGCTTGACGCGTTTGTTGAGAACGTCATCTAACATTTGGTTCACTTTTTCGGTGTCGGCATCTGCCTGAAACGGATTTTTCAACTGCCATCCACCCGTTGCATCTTTTACCAATTTCAGGTCTTGATAGGCTGCATCTGCAAATGAGATTTCCGCCTGTTGAACGTTTTCTCTTGCTATCCCGTAGACTTCATGGATGGGTGGTCTCTCGTTTGTTGATTCATCGTCCGGCGACTCCTGAAAAAATAGGAAGTACGCCCCACCGATGCATGCGAGGAGAATAATGATGATAAGGGTTGTTCGGAAGTTCATGCAGGCTCCCCCTTGCGACGCTGCCACCAAACAATGAGTCCAGCAATAAAGACAATTGCAGGAATCAGGAAAACCGATGTTATTTGCACCAAACGCCTGTCCTGTACCTGCATCTGGCGTAGCGTTTGTCCCTGTAAGTCGATAGGACGGATTGCAATAAGGTCATCCTCGAGTGTGAGCCAGTTAACAGTGGATAAAAAGAGATCGCGATTTGCCGCTCGGAACGCCGCATTCGCAGCGAAATCTGAATCCCCAAAAATAACAATCCGGGTTGGATCCTGTGCGGCTTCGCCTTCACCATCATTCTTGTCAACTTTCTGTTCAACTGCGACGGCAACAGATACCGGTGGCGGTGTGTCTATACCGGGCGTATAGGTAAACGATCCGCTGAAAGTGCCGTCAGGGCCACGTTGTTTTTCACCCCAACTGTCATCCGTTCCACCGACAGTTTTGGCAAGCGATTTAACGCTGAGATTGGCGGCTGCGTCCGCTATGGGTGTGACAGAACGGGTGACAAGGAACGCTACAGGATCCCGCATCACGCGCATAATCTCGTGCAGTTCAAATCCTGGGACCGGGGCATTAGGTCCGAACAACGGCACAAAACTGGTCTCGTCGATGACGAGGTCGTTTCCTATTGTGACCCCCCATCTCCTCATGAGTCGAACGAGCCCTCTGTTCACGTCTTCTGCGGAGGTTACCGAGGGATCGAGCATCAGGAACAGTTTTCCGCTGCGATTCAGGTATCCCGACACTATGTTAATTTCCTGACGCGTCAAATCGGTTTTTGGACCCGCAATGACGAGCAGATCACAATCTGTTGGGATGTCGGGTTCTATCAAAAGCGAGAGCGAATACGCCGCATAGTTCTGATTTTCCAGTTCTGCCCGTACTTCACTGTATCCTTCTTTATTGAGGTCAGTGATCTCGTGCTCTTCATGCCCCACAAGGAAGTAGACTTTTTTCGTTTCGTCTCGGATGAGTTTAAGAACCGCACTCGTGAATTTCTGTTCCTCAACGGTGGTGATTTTTTCAAACCGGTCTTCACTTGCAAAGATGATTGTTCCGTCATATTCCACTTGATACTTGGCGCGAAGTTGGATATCAACGTAAGGATTTTTAAATGAAACGGTTAGCAGTTTATTTTCACGTTGGTATAACGCTAATATATCTTTGGCACGCACCGCTGACTGTGCGGTGGTATCACTGAAAAACGCTATGACTTGTATCTCCTTTTTAAGCCCTTTGAGAACTGTCTGTGTTGGTTCCGAGAGCGTGTAGAGTTGTAGTTTAGTTAGATCCGCTTTTTTGTCAAATTGCTGGATGACGATGGCGTTGACAAAAATAGCGATCCCGATAACACCAACGATACTTAAGGCGACGTTCGCACCGTAACGCGCTTGCCGACTGATGAAGAAATTCATAAAGTCAGTAAACCGTAAACGCGCGAAGATAGCGAGTGATACAAGCGCAAGCAAGAGGCATATCCAAAAAACGAGCCGCGCTTGAAAAATCCAACCGGCGATGGCAATAAAACTGAAAATGAGGGTAAGAAGACCGAAGAGCGGACCTATAATCCTTTTGTTAGGTTCCATGTCCTATCTCCACTTCGATGATTCAATGGACTTAAACGTTGTAAACAAACAAACACATGTGAAACTGATGTAAAAGATAACGTCTTTCAAAAGGACGACACCGCGTGCAAAATCGTGATAGTGTTCGGGTAGCGACAGGTAACTCAGAAATTTCGCTATCGGTCCACCGCGTGCTGAAAGCGCACCGATCATCCATAATGTTATGAGGATGCCGAAACTCGTCAATGCCGCAACGAGTTGGTTTTTACACATTGAGGACATCAGCATACCTAATGATAGAAACGAAGAACCGATGAGGACGATACCGAGATACCCGCTGATGAGGAGCCCCCAGTCCAAGTAACCGAAACGTTGCGTTAGTAGTGGAAACAGGAGGGTCAAACCGAGCATGATAAGCACCAGTGCACAACTCGCAAAAAATTTGCCGAGCACGACTTGCCCATCTGTAATCGGGGAGGTGAGGAGGAGTTCAATTGTTCCTGTTTTTCGTTCTTCCGCAAAGAGTCGCATCGTCAATATGGGTGTAAAAAAGATTAGGATAATCGCCATATTGCCGAAGAGGGTCTCCATCACGTACCCGCCTGTCCCGCCGACATTGCTGGCACCGATAATCATAAGGGAAAAAAGGAAACCTGAAATCGCTGTGAACACAAAGCAAACGAAATAAGCGATGGGCGAGACGAAATAGGTATAAAGTTCTTTTGTGCAAACGGCAAGAATATTTCTCATTTTTTAAACTATGTGCATCTGGTCACTGTTCCAAATGTAAAGTAAAGACGAATCACGCCATTTATCGTAAGGCATTTGAACTGTCAGGGATCTTAAGTTTACCCCACAAAGTTGTTATCTTCTCCGCACTCGGTGAGACAGAGAAGAATGGCTGCGGCATCCACACCGGATCGCTATCACTCTTAGACTGCATTTTACTCGCCTTAGCAGTTAAAATCGCTTCCGAACCTTTCCTATGAAAAAGGGACCGAGCGATTCAATGTATTTGGTCGTCTGCTCCGTTTGCCGCATATCCTGTATCAAACGCGATAGCGGATATAATTCAGGACCGACTAACCCGATGACAAATTCATTGTCGTTCGTATCCAATCCGAAGCATGCGAGTCGGATGTCACTGGCATATCCACCCGATGCGTAACCACGACCGAGCATAGCATGTTCACCTAAAATCCGACCCCGCTCACGATGTTCAAGACGATAGAACTCAGGTTTTCGGCGGAGTGGATACCAAATCGACCATGGAAAATCAGGGTTGAGGACGTTTTGGAGCGGTCTCTTGAGGAGCCACGCTTCCAAATTGGGTTCTCTACCGCTGGAATAGGTGCGACCTGTCATCGTCATTTCTGAACGATATGAGAGGTTAGGTATGTCCTGCGTTTTTAAGAGTAGCGTTCGCGACTCCTCCATCAATACCGCTGGGTCTTCTGCAATCAGAAGCACACCAATCCCTGTTGGATGGCTTAGATCATCGTATAAGACTGCGTTAAGGCTTCCCTTTTCAAGTGTTTTAATGATAAGCCTATGATCGAGGCATTCTTTAAAGACATGCAGTTGGAAAAACAAGCG
>CAZGAW010000109.1:6990-18293 GCA_964523645.1 uncultured bacterium
TGATAAGCCTATGATCGAGGCATTCTTTAAAGACATGCAGTTGGAAAAACAAGCGCCGATCACTAACCTGTGGTTTTCCGTCAATCGGTGCCCCAACTTCTCGGATATCCGGTGGCTCAGGACGCTGCGGTCTCTTCTGTTCGCTGTTCATATTTTAATTTATGGGTTTCTGAACTGCTCTCCACTGTAGGAGGGGTTGTAACCCCGATTTCCTTTCGATCAGATTTTAGAGATATTTGAAATACCCGCTCCCTCTTTTAACTAACAACTGATAACTGACAACTGACAACTATTCAACGCTTTGTTGTATACGATTCACGAATCCATTCTTCAAGTACCTGATCCGGGTTTTCCAAGACAGCCTTTGGAAATGTGAATGTGGATTGTCCTGTGTTCTGCTTAATTAGGTTCAACCCGTGCTGGTAGCTTCCGAGGATCTGATCGCAGACCTGTTGGACTGTTTGTTCTTGTGCAATCGCACGTTCACAGATGAGCACAGTCGCTTCGGCATCAAACTGGATTTGCAATTGGTGTTCTGTATAGAACTGTGCTTCATATCGGCGAACCTGCTCAGACATCACAGTATTGCGATTGTAGTCAGCGTCTTCGGTTATCCGCTTGAGTTCCGAATCAGGCGCATCGACAACTTCAGGGGTGACGACGAATTCCGTGACACCCGTAGAAGGGAGTTCAAATTTATAGTCGCGCAAAACCTTTTCGCAGACCGTCATTAGCGCGCGTGCCCCTGTTTTCTGTTCAATCGCTTTTTCAGCGATGCGTTGTAAACCGTTGTCTGAAAACAGGACCGTGATCCCGTACGCGCGAAAGGCATTCTCATATTGTCGGATAATAGAACCTTCGGAATGCTTCAGGATATAGAAAAGGTCGTCTACGCCGAGTTCCGTACAAACGACGTGTACTGGAAGTCGCCCGATAAATTCAGGTTCAAAGCCGAAGTCGATGAAGTCTTTCGGTGTGACGTTCTCGAAATACTGTGCTGTATCGTCGGTTTGGCTGGCAATCTCAGCGTTGAAACCGATCTTGCTTTGATGCATCCGTTTCTTGATAATATCCGCCATACCCGTGAACGCCCCACTGATAATAAAGAGAATGTGTCGGGTGTTGATGACCTCTTTATCGACTTTACCGCTTTTCTGAAATTCCATGGCAGCACGCATCTGTGAAGCGACATCGTTTCCGGCGCGCAGATCGACTTCGGTTTCCTCCATCAATTTAAGAAGCCCAATCTGCACACCGCGTCCACTCACATCACGTCCGATGATGTTTGGGGGTGTCGCGATTTTGTCTGCTTCGTCGAGATAAATGATACCGTATTGTGCCAATTCGAGGTTGTCCTCGGCTTGGGTTACCAATTCACGAATGAGGTCGTCTACGTTCGCACCGACATAACCCGTCTCGCTGAATCGCGTCGCATCCGCTTTAACGAACGGCACACCGATGAGTTTGGCGATATGTCGGATGAGATACGTCTTACCGACACCGGTCGGTCCGAGCATAACAATATTCTGTTTTGAGTAGTCGGCATCAGCGGCGGTTGGATCCTCGTGGCATTCTCGGACATGATTGTAGTGGTCGCAAACAGCGATAGCGAGTGCCTTCTTTGCCTCGTCCTGTTGAATCACGTATCGGTCGAGGTACTGCTTAATCTCCCTCGGTTTGAGATCGAACTTCAGATCGAAGGTCTTTTTCGGTTCAGGACCTTCTCCGTCTTCTTCTGCTTCAGGCGTGGCTTCGCTGGCAGACGCGTTAATTAAGCGAACGCTACCGCCGTATTTCTGTTGGACGAATTCTTGGAATTCTTTTTCTATTTCTTCAGGTGTGGGTATTTTCTTATTTTCGCTCATAATTTGGTGTGTCCTTTATCAAGATGCTATTCCTGTATGTAGGAGGAATTTCCGATTTCCGACGAATATTAGCCATCAGCGGTCAGCGGTCAGCAGTCAGTTAAAGAAAACACTGCTGTCGTCAAAATCTCTTATAACTGATAACCGAAAACTGATAACTGATAACTATTCTGGTAAGAGGGAAGAAACGCCCTATCAAAAACACTTCGATTCCCGACTGTTAACTACCTGTGAGTTCGCGACGTACAATTTCAGTACCGGCTACCATCGTTTTTAGTTTGGCAGCCGCCGCCCACCGCGCAGTTTGGCTGAAACCGCAATCCGGTGTAATCGCAAGTTTTTCAGGGCTGACATGCTTGAGGGCTTCACGGAGCAACGCTGCGACATCTTCCGGTGTTTCTACATAGTAATTTTTGACATCAATGAGTCCCGCGGCAAGTTCTTTATCGTTTGGGAAGTCGCTCCACAATGCGATTTCTGCCATCTCTCGGTTCGCAAACTCCAATGCAAGTTGATCGAAAGCTGCGTCTAAGATATAGGGGAAAAGCGGACGATACGAACGTTTACCGACGGCTCTGCCTCGGTAATTGCCGAAACAGATATGCAGTCCTATCTTTGCGGAGACATCTTCGACGGTATGGTTGAAAAGTTTAACGAACTCTTCGGGACGGTCAGGATAAACGGCGTAAGAGGGTTCGTCTAACTGGATGAATTCTGCGCCTGCTGCGACAAGTTGACGGAGTTCTGTATTGATAATTTCTGCACAAGCGTAAGCGACTTCAAGTCGCTCCTTATAGATGCCACCCGTCTGAATGCGTCCAGAGAGCGTGAACGGACCCGGACATGTCACCTTGAGCGTTTTCGTCGTTTCGTTTTTTGCAAACTCAAATTCTGCGAGGATACCGAGTCCATCGGGAGCTGCAAGTGGAACAGAAGGCAACCATTTGCCGCGTTGATCGTGTCCATCGGGTCCCTGGGTTCTCGGTGCTGGCAGCTGTTCTAACCCGGTGAGCCGTTCATAGAAACCGAGTACGAAATCCTGCCGCCGCATCTCACCCTCTGTGATAATGTCAACGCCTGCGCGCTCCTGATCGGCGATGGCGGTGCGGACTGCATCGTCGAAGGTTTCGTTAATATCGGTTTCACCGAGTTCTCCACGTCCGATAGCTTCTAACGTCACGCACAACCAACTCGGTGGTGCGTAACTTCCAATAGTACTCGTAGGTATCAATATATCAGTCATAAGTATCTTCTATAATGTGATAATTTTATATGATCGTAGGTTGGGTTGAGCGGGATATAATGAGTTACTACGCTGCCAAAACGAATCTTTTCCTTCCCAATGGATGTATTTCTAATGCAACGTAGCGAAACCCAACGAAACAACTATCCCCCAACATTCGCATAGAAAAACGGTGGCATTGTCAACGCAACGACATCGTCTTCGCCGGAGATTTCACGTGCCATCGCCAGCGCATCATCTAAATTTTTTGCCCAGTCAACACCCAATCGTTGCGCCACGCTCGGTTCCTTGGGACCCACGAGAATCACCTTCGAGAGATATTTCAACGGATACGTCGCCCAATACCAGACGGTGAACGGATGGAACCCGTGATGCGCAAATTTATTTCGATAGCAATCGATTAAGTACGCGTCCCTCGCGTATTTCTCCTGAAACTTCTGTTGCATCTCAAACGGTTCTGTCGTTTCCGCGAGTACCTCATCGTAAAACTGCCTATAGGCGACGTGATACTCTTCGTGGAAGATTTCATACGTCGGGTTCATGATGATAACAACGCCGTTCTTTTTGATGATCGGTTTGTTGTAGAACCAGTTGAAGACGTAGCCTAAAATATCGCTCACCACCAAAACGGGATTGATACGCGCATCGACAGCGTAGGGACTCATATCGGGAAGTCCGAAGACCAACGTGCTGAACTGGCGCGGGATGTCGATTGCCAACTGATCCTTCATGGATGTCAACGTTCTTTCATGGACGGCATCGATGTCCCCCGCGTTAATCTGTATCGGTTCATAGTCTGTCCGCACACTTTTGAGAATCGCGTAACGCAATGATTCGGGTAAGAGTGATAAGGTCGCCGGTGTGAAGGCTTTCACAATCTTCTCTGCGATGTTGCAGTCACGATTCGGTTTCCCAACATAACGGAGATGGAACGGATAGATCGCGCCGTTCATTGCTGCTTCAAGCACCAAAATCGGGGTCTCTTTCTGAATGAGACGGCTCATCCGCTCGATACAGGCGTGCATGTGCGAACCTTCGGGTTGCATCACGTGCGGACTCTCTGATGTCATGTGCGGCGAGTGGTGTGGTGCGATGGAGTTATACGTCCCAAGTCCCACAGCAACGGATTTATGCCCACCGTTGAGCGGAATCTGTATCGTATCGACATAGATTACCAGATCGGATTCAAGGACTGCTTTATCCGTCTCAACGATTTCGTCTTGTTCCGTATGTCCTACCTCAACGATCTGTTCGGCATCCTCCGCGTCGAAGTTTCGGAGTTGATGCGGATAGAACTCGTCCATGATGTCTTTTCCGAGCATATAGGCGAGTTCATGCTTTTTCATCTTACGGTGCAACGCGACAGCGCACATCAATTCGATGTTCTGTTTCTCCACGCCATAACTATAGAGCATCTTCAGGAGCGTCTCGATCATGATCTGCCGCATATCCGGTTTTTTGGTAGCAGGGAAGGGTTGGCAGTTATCGTCGAACAGGATAAGCACTTTTGAGTTGCCATTGACAAGTTCGCGCAACGGCGGCATCTCAAGTGGGTTTTCAAAGGCACGTTGCGTGTGTTCACTCAGTGCGGCGCGCTTAATTCCGGGCAGGGGAGGTTTCGCGTAGTAGACCTCTGAATTGTCCGGTAGTTTCGCGTTGATGAGATGGTTTCCAAAGTAGGTGAAATATTTCATTTAAACAGGGCAACTCGTTTCATGAGACGGTCTCAATTGATGTTTTACGACTTTGCAATCATCATTTTATTTTAGCATAATTTTTGAGGATATGCAAATTATTATCAGATTTAGGGGTTTCATGTTGTAGTTATTATAAGCAAGTTCCGTGCCAGTCTGGGTAGGTATTCCACTGATACTCTTAGCAAAAATTGCACCAAATCGGGCGAATGTGGTGCTGTTTTGCACGAAATGGTGCAGTTTCGGGACTTTCGTTGTTTGGCGAGGTTTTGGGGTATTTATTTTACGCGATAAGTCGTTTTGGGATTGGTTAAATTAGCTTTCACAATAAATTGTTTGAATTTTCAAATTTTTGATTTGACAAGAAAATATCATACAATTATAATAGTCAAAATAGTCAAAACGTCACTTGGTTGGGAATTTCGGTTGTCACGCTTGGGGCAATTCGAACCATTACTAACCGAAAAATGCCATCACTGAAGAATGCGAGGTTTATCTCGCAATCAGTAAAAATAGTATCTACACAGCACCTTACAATAGGGATTTATAGGCAGACATATTATGGCGGGAAATAAGTCTCTGCACGCTGCGAATAGAGCAAAGCAGGATGAATTTTATACACAACTCTCGGACATCGAAAAAGAGCTAAAGCATTACAGGAAGCATTTTCACGGCAAGACTGTTTACTGCAATTGCGACGATCCCACCATCAGCAATTTCTTTCGCTACTTTCACCTGAATTTCGCGAAACTTGGACTCAAAAAACTGATCACAACCTGCTACAAAAATCGGCAGACAGAGATGTTCAGTGAACACGACATGGAAGCTGCTGCCGGACTTGAGTATGTCGGCAATGGAACAGAGCCCACCATATTTAAACTTAAGACAGACGGCGATTTCAGGAGCCGGGAATGTATTGAGTTGCTTAAACAGGCAGACATTGTGGTTACAAATCCGCCGTTTTCATTGTTCAGAGAGTATATCGCGCAACTGGTCGAATACGACAAAAAATTTGTCGTCATTGGGAACAAAAATGCGATACCGTACAAAGAGATATTCCCCTTAATCAAGGAAGACAAATTATGGGTCGGGCATACCTCCATGAGTCAAGACTTGCTGTTTGATGTCCCCAGACAATATGCTCAAGAATTACTTAAAACCAAGAAGGAGGGGAGTGCTTATAAGATAGTGGATGGGATTGTAAAAGGCAGATCACAAAGTATTTGGTTTACCAACCTAGACCATAAGAAACGGCACGAAGACCTAATCCTTTACAAGAAATACTCTCCTGATGAATATCCGAAGTACGATAATTACGATGCTATCAACGTGGGTAAAACGGCTGATATTCCAGTAGGTTATGCTGGAGAAATGGGCGTGCCGATTACCTTCTTAGACAAGTACAATCCCAGTCAGTTTGAAATTATCGGTATGGATCGACCTCTCACAACCGAACTTACAGGCAAGCAGAGTAGATTTAAAATCAAAGGTAAAGAGATTTTTGCCCGCATCGTTATCCGCAATAGGAGGATACAGTAATGAAAATCGAGTTGTTAAACCTTACAGTGGAAGAGCTTGTCAAGGATTACAGCGACGATGGCGAAGGCGGCGTGACCGGGTACGGCGGCAAATTGGATATACGACCACCATTTCAGCGGGAATTTGTCTACGATGACAAGAAACGCAATGCCGTCATTGATTCCATCCTGAAAGGATTCCCGTTGAACGTGATGTATTGGGCAGACCGGGAAGACGGTACGTTCGAGATCATTGACGGACAGCAGCGTACAATCTCCATTGCGCAGTATGTGGATTGGGAGTTTTCGTTCAATAATCAATATTTCCACAATCTTCCATCAGACAAACAAGAATTAATATACAATTACAAGTTGATGATCTACGTGTGTACCGGGACCGACAGCGAAAAGCTGGAGTGGTTCAAAACGATCAACATTGCGGGAGAGAAGTTGACCAATCAAGAGTTGCGTAATGCCGTTTACGCCGGAACTTGGTTGTCAGACGCTAAGCGATATTTTAGTCGGAACCGTTGCCCCGCATACCAAATCGGCAATGCCTATGTCAAGGGATCGCCAATCCGACAAGAGTATTTGGAGACAGCGATTAAGTGGATCAGCGAAGACTCAATTGAAGACTACATGGGGACACATCAGCACGCCGAAGACGCGGAGCCCCTATGGGAGTATTTTCAATCGGTGATCAATTGGGTTAAATCCACTTTCACGAACACAAGACCACCCATGAAAGGTGTGGATTGGGGTACGTTGTATAACACCTTTAAAGACGCTGATCTTGACGCTGATGAGATTGAGCAGGAAACCGTTCGTCTTATATCGAACGAAGATGTGACACGACAATCAGGTATCTATCCGTACATTCTGACTCGCGAGGAGAAGCACCTGAACATACGCGCCTTTTCAAACAGCATGAAGCAAAAGGTCTATGAAAAACAGTCAGGCATTTGTGTTATCTGTGACGACGAATGCACAATCAAAGAGATGGAAGCAGACCATATCACACCCTGGTCCGAGGGTGGCAAGACCAATGAGGATAATTGCCAGATGCTTTGTAAAAGGTGTAACAGGGAGAAGTCCGCCCGATAATCAGACCGCCCCTGTGCCCAAGTCAAACAAATGTAAATGAACGAACATCCCTATAAATCGGTGTAAGCACAGGCGGACACCGATCCGAGTTGCTAAGCCAAAGGGGCAGATACTTGACACGCTGGGGGAGTACCATAGCGGAGCATGAAATCAAGACGGCTTACAGGCGATTGTGCGTGTTTTTTATTTCGGTTTTCTCACAAATAGAAAAATATGAATGGAGATGGAACAAGGAGAAGATATTAGAATGCTAAATAATGAAGATAGACAATTTATTGAACAAAACATTAAAGATCTTTTTGAAAATATTGATTCAAAAAAATCGTCGCCAATGCCCCTTGAAACAGACCACGATTTTATGACACTCATGTGTGAGTTAATGGGGGGAGTAGATTGGCTATTTCAAGCTGCTTGTATGTTTAGTAATTTAAACGGACTCAACAAAAATCAGGCAATAATTACTGGACACCTAATAAGAATTCAGAAGTTATACAGAGGGATGCGAATTCATGCTTCTAAAGACCAAGTTGAGTTAGCCGTTGTATTCCACAGACTGATATTTGAGACCGCAGTCTATATGTTCTATCTGGTTCAAAATGAAGCTAATCCTGAATCTTACGAAAGTTTCGTGGTCTCCTCCTATATGGATGATAGGGAACTTCTTTTTTTTCTGCAGGAACAAAGTAGAAGGCGAGAACTTCTGAATATAGAGAAAAGAATGTTAGAATCAATAACAGGATCCCTAAAAAAAGATGGGATTTCAGAAGACACACTCAAATATTGGAAGCATAAGCGCGTTGATGGGAAAACTTTTAAGCAAATGCTGGAAGATATAGACTTCAGTAATGAAATTGATGGGTATAGCAGAGGGGATGGTCTCTATCGCAGTGCCTCCACATCAATACATCCGAACTGGCAACACATGTCACGTTACAATCTTATCTATAAAGAGGGTCGTTATTTTCCACATGTTGATTTTTGTTCTGTTGATATAAGGGTTGTTGGAACTATATCAATAATATGCCTTGGGTGCCTTCTTACGTATATCGGACTAATTGAAGAATGGAATGCTACACACTTATCCACATGCGAAAATGATCTACGATTGTTAGAGAATTTCAAATCAGCCATAGAAATCCTTCTTGATTTTATCTCTGAATTAGAAATGGCACACGAAGAAACACTTGGTTAGCCATTTTCACCACGAGCGATAGACGGACCTACTGGCGATTATGCGCGTTTTTTATTTCGGTTTTCTCACACCCCTTACGAACTCATGGCAGTTCACGATCCATTATTGGACACCATTCCTTGAATCCGGCAGTAGAAAATCTAATTTTTGTGTTATATTTATCTGCTAAATATGGTATTGCCTGCATCGTAACATACATACCCAGATTCTCCATATAAAACCGGAAAGTCTCATGTGTCAGCACAGGTAATTTTTCCCAAAATGTCCCCTCGAATATACTATGGATGGGATAAGGATATTTTGATGAATATTCCGAATACATACCGATCAATGACACGGCTCTCTCCGTTGCATCATTCATCTTAACATATGCTACTTCAAGATCAATGTTGACATCTTCCCAGTCTGCTCGGAAAGCAAACGCGGTGCACGCTGGAATCGGACGGCTGAACTCGCCGATATTCTCAATTGGGGTGTCTTCTCTAACGAAAGCAGGATAGACAATATCGTTCCCCTTAATAACTGGGGATGTAAATAGAGATAGCAAACGACTAGGGACCTCATTATAGAGGTCTTTCGGCATCGCTTCATCTGATACTAGCAGTATCGTGTTTTTTATCATAATAAAACCTTTATTCCGATAGTTGCCTAAATAATTACAGAATTCACTATAAATGTCTCTATTCAAGAGTAACCCTATCTTGGAAATGAGGATAGAGCTGCGATACAATTTCCAAGATTTTATCAACTAATTGGCAGGCATCTGGAACTACATCTGGTAACGTACGGGGGTACTGACGCGGAATACGATGTAACCGGTGCAACGGATTGCCGCACGTGTTAAAAACTACATCATGAATAGCAGGCCAATGTCCGTGGGAAAAAATAGATGTCCAATCGTAAAAACGGTCGTAAACATCTTTCACTCCTGCATCTTCACTCATTTTTCGTAAGTTCATTTCAGCCCAGTGTCCAAGGTCAATCGTTTGAAATTCCTGCGACCTATCCTCATTTGCTAACTGCTCTAACGTGTTTCGAGCAACAAAACTAGGGATTTCGTTTTCAGAATCGTCTAGTTTTAAGAAAGCCTTTTTTGCTTGTCCTATGCCATAGACTCGATATTTCTGCCAAAGTTCGGGATCGTCCTTTTTGGCGAGGTAGGCTAAGGTGATGAAACTTTCGGTGAGCGTCCGTAGGGTTGTTCTACCACTAATTGAGTGGTTACTTCCTACTTGAAGTAATTCCTGAAGTAGGCTGAGACTGTAAAGCCCTAAACCGAAAACAGTATCGTGCTGAGCATCAACACTACTGGTTGTTCGTGTATGATCCGTATGTTCAACCAAGAGATTGTATACCTTACTCAAATGTTCCCGTGTTGTGCCTTTCAAATTTTGTGTGCTAGGGAAGTTGGTATTGATAGGAAAGCACGGGGTTTTGTCTAAACACTGACTCCAAAACTTTGCTGCCCACCCAGACTGATGTGATAACAAAGAACCTATCTGGATTTCAGCTGCTCGAACTGAAGCACCTACTTGACTTTGATCTCCGTAATCGGGATAATATAAAATTTTGTTAGCCCATTGTATGTTCTCTTCAGGGTTTTCAAAAGCACATTTCATTTTTCCAGCCATCATCTTGCAAAGCACTGTTAACCATCGACAATCGGTTGATTCTTGCTCTTGATGCCAAAGAGTATGCCATACTGATTTCATCAAGGGGGTCCAATCCTCACTGACACTCTCAATGTTCAATGCTTTCTCCCATGCTTCTCGTCCGGGAAGTTCATCAAGTAACAAAAGAGAAGCCAAAACTTCACTTTGCTCCTGCCGATGAGTAATAATTGCCAGCACATCTTCTAGACGTTCAGATGGTAATTTCGAGAGACCCGTATGTGTGACATCATCGAACTTGTCATCTTCTGGTAAGTCTTCGATGTATTTAGCAACCCTCCGGAATACATTTAAGGCATTTTCTCGGGGTAGGTGTGTCACAAGAAGAATCCCCCAGAGCATTTCGGGCAGACGATCGTCTTTCCATGAAGCGTTGGTCCAATCGAAGTTATGAACTAAAGGCGGTATTAATTTTTTCCCTTGGCGTTTGTGCTCCGAAATCGTAGAATAATTTTTCTGGTGTTTTTTGTCTTTTGACATTTTTGCCTCCAAATCGTAAAAATAGTATTGTCGAATTCCCAATAACTCTACTACACTTTTCAAAGACTGTATGTGCCCTGAAATTAAGTGATGAATCACCGTACTATGAACAAATGCGCCACAATTTTAAGATAGACAGTCCACTATTGAATAGATTGGTATATGACAAAGGGGAACCTGTATTCATTACGTATGTTACGTATAGTATAATATATTTTGATTCCAAAGTCAAATTTATTTTTCTCTGATAGAGGAGGAATAGCGACCAAGAGGTGCCTCCTACCAGTTTACGGAGAACCCACGGTACGTGACTACTACCTTTAATTTTAATCTGATAAAACCACACTATATCAACCCGGCAACAAACGATACCCAATACCTGTCATGAGTCCCACAACAATCCAGATACCACCAATGAAGCACTCACCTAACACAATCCCCAACACAAAAGGACGGAGTTTGCGGTATAGAGCAACGCCTCCAAACTTCAAAACGGTGTATTTGAAAAGCCAACCGATGAAGAATGATCCCCAAAAAC
>CAZGAW010000110.1:0-18044 GCA_964523645.1 uncultured bacterium
CGTAATAGACTTGCACCGTCTTCCGTTCTGCCTGCGTCGGACGGGTCGTAGCGGTGTGTAAAACACCGATGTTGAAGAGTATGGCTGTCCCAGCGGGCCCGTACAAATCGACAATCCCGCCACGCGCCAATTGCGCGTCTGTTTCGAGAATCTTGGCTTCCACCGACTCCGGTGATAAGGAGAAACAGTGCGTCGTTTCATCAACATCGGTTAGATACAACATCAACTGCATGAACCCGATACGCAACGGATGTTCAAGCCAGTGCCTCGGACCATCTCGATGCCAGCCGCGATTCAGCTCACCATCGTACGGTGCCATGTGTCGGATGCAGACTTCTGAAAAGCAAGGGGCATTGCCCATCAGTGTGTATAGGCAATCCATGACAATCGGATGCCGAATCACATTGTCGAATTCAGGTGCAGTCAGAAGCGCATCGCAATTCACGGTCTGGTAATGTCCAATACGATACCAGTGATCGTCAAGTTCAGTGCGGTCCCGGTCAAAGACATTAACAAAATGCGCAACCTCGGCATCGCTCAGAATCTTACCGAGCGAGACGTAGCCATTTTCTTTAAAGAACGCATAATCTGCTGGCTTCATGTAATTCTCCTTGACTCAATTCTCTGCGGTCGCGATCAGGAGACCACCCGATAGCAGTCTGTGAGGTTCACTGTTTTCGGTTTTTTTAGCGCGTTGCGATTGCTATCGATTCGCTTGTAAGCGTCGAACTCGAGCGGGTGTATCATCGCCTTGGATCTCTGACGACAGAATTTGAAGACTTCGGTCTTCGACTGGTAACTCGACTTTCACACCACCTCGACGATGCGATTCGCGGAGTGCGATCGCTACCTCTAATGCCTCGCGTCCATCTTCCCCGGAACACTTTGGAGAAGTTCCATTCTCAATAGCGTTGATGAGATCCTCAACAATGGTCAATCCCATACCTTGCATCCGCACTGGAATCGGGAATGGACATTGTGCTGGCACCCCGCGTCCACGGCGTCCACCCGGAATCACACGAATCAACTCAAACGTTTCGGCGTTGTTCACAGAACGGATACGTCCGGTTGTACCGATGACATCAACCTCCCACGGTGCCGCCCCACACGACGTACTACGGAGATATCCACGAACACCGTTATCAAAAGCGAGATAACCGTTCCCCTGCAGATCGCTTTCACCCGCGGCGGCTTCATCGGACTGCATCTCACCAAAGACCCATTCCACGTGTCCGCCTGCCATATATCGTAAAATATCGATAGCATGGCTACCGTTATGCGAGAGTCCACACTGTGCGTAGACCGTCACCTGAAGCACGTCGCCGATTTCGCCTTCGTCAATAAGTTTTCGAGCTTCACTAAAGAAAGGATTCCAGCGTCGCGCACAATTGATCGCTATCGCGACACCTTCTGCCCGGCAGGTCTCTACCATTTCGTCTGCCTCAGCAAGACTCAGCGAAATCGGTTTCTCTGCCCAGATTGCCCTGACACTGGAGCGCGCCACATCTTGCACAATGGTTGATCGAATCCGTGCCGTCGTGCAGACACTGACAATGTCTAGATTTTCCTTCTCCAGCATCTCACGGTAATCGCTGTAGATATGCTCTGAACCCAGTCCCCACCGTTCACCAAAAATGGATGCTTGTTCGGCGTGCAAATCTGCTCCTGCAGCCAGTTCCACATTTGGTGCAGCGTGGTAAGTTGGACCGTGGCAATAGGGCAGAAAGATCGAACCGCCTTGCGTGATTTCATCGTCAAAGGTGCTGCCCATACGTCCTAAACCGATTACGCCTGCTTGATAAGTTGTCATCTTTTTCTCCTTTTTCGGTAGCGGTATGTTCACAAAACAGTATCCGCGTTCAATACAGCATCAGGTCCAAAAATGTTCTTTTGACGCAAAATTCTGCGATATCTATTATTTTTGGCAAATGCTGAATCGATTCTTCCGGTGGAAATCCAATGATAGGTGCTCCGATGTTTCAAACGTTCAAGGTTTTTTGCCGAACGTTCACGCCATCGTCTTAACCAATCTAACTTTGGGATGACGTTTTCCATCTCACCCGTACGACCTTGATGAACTTCAACATAGTAAACCCTGTCTTTATAGCCAAACGCGTAGTCCCAACGAGGTGCATTCGGATAACGTCTTGTGAGACAAGCATCTATATCAACACTTCCTGTCAAGTTGCGTGTTGAATCCACACTGATTTTGCGACGATTTGAACCCAACGCCTGTAACCCAGCTTTTAGACATTCGGCAAGCTCGGGATCCCCCCGAACTGCATCAGCAAAGTTCACAGGTCTGCCCTCCACATTGCTTCAGAGAGGACATCAGCTACCCTCGTACTGAACAGTGTAAGCCCTCCCCAATCCGAAACTGCTTCATCCGAATCTTCAGCATCTAAAGTTGAAATGTTTTTAACTTCATTATACGGAGAAAAATAATAGGTTTTGAAGGTTCTTTCCTCAAATACTGTTTTCGTTAATTCTGTGGAAAAGGAAGTGCTATTCAAATCTAACAATTTCGATAAATGTGTTGGACTGGCATTCCATTTGACAAGTAACTGTATTGCCCATATCAGTTCAGGCACTTGGGACGAATGGGTAGAAATGATAACTTTGTAACCGCGCCGCAAGAGATCAAAGAACATAATGAACAAAACGGAAATAGATTGCGGATGTAACCCCATCTCCGGTTCTTCAATAACGACCCAATTGAGATTATTTTTTTCGTGTTCCACCTGAAGGCATGGATCGGTACAAGCCCATCAAAAGGGGCAAAAATTCTCTCTGCCCAGTGGACCAGGCCATAAAAGGAAGATGAGTCCCCGCAACATCTAAAACGATGCGTTTTCGCAAACCAGAACGGTCGAGCTTAACTCGAGCCTGTCTAAAGATATTTTCTCCAATTGCATCACGTATCGTTTTATTCATACGGCCGGTCTGTGGGAAAATGACATCTTCACGAGAACTCGAACGCATTTCCAACAATAAACGCAAATCTTCACTGAATCGCTTAACAACATACGGGTCCCCGATCGCATAGTCTGTAAAGGCGCGCGGCCATCCATCTTTGAGCGTCATCGCTCGATGAGCAGGTATCAGGCAAAGAGACTCTGCTTTTTTTCTTCCTTTCTTTTCTAAGACTTTGTCAAGCAGAAAGGCTTCGTTGTCCACCGTGATTTTTGTCAATGTGTTGTCCCAAATTTTCTCCATCCCTTCACCGAAGTAGATTGACAAAAAATGCTCGGGTTTTCCGTGCCAATCAAACCCATGTTTCTTCAGCGTTTGCGTAATATCGTCCGCATCTAAAACGAGTTTTAGCAGTTGGAGCAGAATGCTCTTTCCACTCGCCTGTTCACCAACAAACACAGTAAGATCGCCAAAGGAGATATCGGCTTCCGGTATTTGTCCAAGTGAAGTGACTTTTATCCGTTCCATAATTGTTCTATCCTTTTTGCCTTCCATTGAGCGTTTGCGGCAATGTTCAACTTGGCGGAAACCTCAAGCAAACACCTACGATGCTATATCTATTTTACCACAGTCCAGATTTTATCATAGACAAAATCCAACCACTTGTCTTGTGGTGAGATAATATGGGGTTTCGGCGAAAGCGGGGTCCAGTACGGCTTGAAAATGTGTCCTTGATCGCTTTTCAATTCCCACGAATCTGCTGTTTTCTCCTGCGTGGACAAATGGAAAAAATGTCTTTTCTTCTGCGCACTTAAGTTTTCGTTGGGCACCCACCCGGTAATGTTAGAATCAATGCATACGGGCTTGTGAAATTTGTCATATTCATATTCAATATACGAGATGTGTGTGAAACCCGCTTGTATGGAAAGATAATCAACAGTAAGTCCTTTAGGCAGCTTTCGCTTGTAGGGAATTGCCTTTAAGTCGGGTTCGATATAAACCTCTGTCGTTTTTGCAATTATTCTTTGTTCTCCTTCTAATTCATTTTCAAAGCAACCGAGATAGTTTTCAATTTCCACAAGTTGTAAGCCTGTTTCTTCATAAGCCTCCCTCTTTACAGCGGTTTCAATATCTTCACCTTTTTCAACGGTTCCAGCGGGGATTTGGATACCGGCAGTCGGATGCTTAAAGATAAGTATCTCTTTGACACCATCCCTTTCGCGTACGATAAACGCAGTAACCTTTTGGACAACTTGGTTCACTCTGATTTCTCCTTAGCAGGTGGTTCCGTATCAACAAGTGCTCGTCCCGTCCTTTCCCCGGCACGGAACACGGCGAGGTTACACTCGTTCGGGTCTTTGATGAGCCAGATATGTCCGGTGTATGTGTGTTGATTGACAAAGGTATCCGGTGCAATCTTGCCATAGAATTTCTCATCACCTTCATAATCCACCCAATAGTAGGCGATCTCGACTTTCGTGCCGTTCACGATGATGATAGCGGTTTCGGTGTCGTCATCTCCAGATTTTAGATTTGGAAGCGAGCTGAGATTCTGTTCATCTAAGTCTATCCACTTGCCGCCACCATCGCTGTCTGGATTTTTCAGTTGTTGATGGAACTCTGTCAATTCTATCAATTCGGCGGGCCATTCAAACTTTGGAGAGTCCTCAGGATTGAATCCTTGGAGATGTGCAAGATGCGTTCGAGTGATCGCCTGTGTGTATCGCCAGTCCATATCGCCATAAACTTCAGTGAGCAAGGATGCGAGTGCCGGATCGTAATCCTTTAACTTGTCGCGGGTGTCAACATGGTTGTGTTGGTCATCGTTTGCTCGGTTCGTATCAAACCAAGATTGTGTGCCTTCAGCCCAGTATTCTGCTTTGTTTGTAATGGCGTATGTGTTTTTCCACAACCCTTTTTCTCTTGCGGCATCGAACAGCGTCTCAAGGCGGTTATCAAAACCCGGATCGACTGTATTCAGTCCCATCTGGTGGATTGCGTGCGCGAATTCGTGGACCAGAATGTTCTCCGTAAAATACGGATCGCCTTGGTAGTTAAGCAGATTTTCCTCACCACAACTCACCGCCGGTCTTGCTGGTGTGGACCCCAAACCGCGTGCGCGTCGGTCCCAGTAGTAGTCGGGTTGGAGATCGCTATGTTCGGGGATCTGGGTTGTCAGTTCGTTATGTGCCATCACAGCAAAACGCACGTTGTTTTGCGCGAGTGCCTGCAATATATCCTGACGATGCCCAATCATCTGCTGAATAAGCCATGCTGCTTCCTTTACGGCATAAGGGTTCACCTTTGCTGATGCGACAACGGGCAATCCTTCTACATCAATCCACTGCTCATAAAACGGGTCGAGGTCAAAAGTTTTGCGGACATCATCTGGTGGAGGCACAGATTCAGAAATATTGACGCTCTGCGCCGTTGCAGTCATCTGGATTGCGGAAAATAGAACATAGATTGTCAAGATAGCAGTTAAATAAAGCATAGGATAGTTTCAGTTTGGCATCAGAAACTGTTTCATTTTGATTCTCGAAATAGAAGCATCTGAACAGATTCCTGCTTGATAGGATTCAAGGTATCTCCCTTTTCGGAAATGTAAGTGCTGATGCAACGGGCAATGTACTCTGCCTGTTTCACTGGTACAGCATTTCCAATCATCTGCTCCAAATCGGTTTTCGATCCAGTGAAATGAAAGCCTTTTGGAAAGGTCTGGAGGTAACTTCGTTCTAAAGTTGTGAGCGGACGGACGTTTTCTGAAACTGGAGCAGTATCTTTGGGATGCATTTTATAGGTTTTCGGAATTGGACGGTTAACGCCTCTTACCGTTGGACTCGGTTCGTCAATACTAAAGACAGCGCGGCGACTGTAGTTGCGGGGATGTCGGTAATAGTGGGTGATGTCAAGGTCATCTCCCAAGTAATCTCGCACACTCATTGGTTTAGTTGTCAGGCTGTTATCCAGGTAACTTGCAAGAGCTCTGCTATCCGCGGAGATAGATAGTCCCAATTCACCGATGAGAAAAAGTCGTTTCCGTTTTTGGGGAACACCACACTGATTCGCATCCAAAATTCGCTGGGTCAGTGAATATCCTGCCTCTCTAAGAATCTCACCTGCTTGCCGATACCGCTGGCTTTTTACAGTTCTATCTACGTTTTCCATCACAAACCATTGCGGTTTTGTGTGTGCAACAATCTGTGCGAAACTTACGGTTAGATCTGCCCGTCCTAAATCTTCGTTCCGTTTACCCGCATGCGAAAAATCCTGACACGGTGGACCTCCAATAATCATGTCAAACTGATATGCGTTTAATGTTGTTAGACTTTCCTGCCAATTGCTGAGATCAAATGAGTGTATATTATGTGAAAAATTAGCACGATAAACCTGAACTGCTGGCTTCCAATTGTCAAAAGCAGCAACTGCTTCAAAACCTGCATTTTGGAACCCGAGCGTCATACCACCACACCCCGCGAAAAGATCAATAAATTTCATAGACATTTTTGTTTCTACCTTCTTTATGTGAAAAGTTCGGGAGAATTAACCAGAATCGCATCAAATCGCCTCTCTGGACTCAGTAACTTTTCTCCTCGCCCTAAGATAATGTTTTTAATTTCAGTTTTTTTGATTCTTGGTTGTGAGAGTTCCGTGCAAGACATATAAGGATGGGTCTTCCTTCCACTCAAAGCAAAGGCTTTGTCTGTTTGTCTCGTAAATCCGACACTGACGATCTGTGGATCAATTTTTCCATCTGTAGCGAAGTCAGAAAGCATCTTCACCATCCACAAAACTGCTCGATTTGCGCGTGAGAATTCTCTGGCACGCCCTTGTTCCACTGTATCTAAAAGTAATTTCGCAAAAGCGAACGTGCTCCAAACGAAAACATCTAAGCAGTTCTCATGAAGCCGAGAGGATTTCCCAATAGTTTTCCAAAATAGGTTGTATAACAAATGGAATCTGATCGTCTACTTTCGCAAGTAACAGTGCTCTGATAGTTTGAATAATATGGGGTATTTTCTCCAGCATGCCATCTTCTGATTCCCAATCGAAGTTATTTTCAAAAATAGGGCGTAGACTGTCTGAAAGTTCGCTCTGATGTTCAGCATACTGACGAACCATCTCAAGTGTTAAATGGATAATCGTATTCGGACGCACCACAAGTTCACAACCGTATTGTTCCTCAGACAGGCTACAAGTTGAATTATCGGGCAAAGCTGTCAATTTAATTTCTAATGCCCGCAGCCAAGGATTTTCAGAATTAGAATTATCCATTACCACTAAATCAATACGAGGTAACGTCCCTTTGACAAATTGCTGATTTTGTCCATAGGTATACTCAAAAGCAAAGTAAATATCTTCAGAGTCATACACATGCCCAAATACGGAATTCACATCAATTTTCTTAGAAACTATATTCCAATTTTCGCCTAAAGTCAAGTAAACAGGGGCAATATTTTGACTTTGCATGTAACATAATAAGGCAACAGGAAAGCAGTTATTAAAGCTATTCTTTCCCCATGATTTTGCTTGCCTGAAGTCCTTATTTGTATTAGATGGGTTTAAGCCAAATAAGGCAGGTGTGTTATCTATCGACGTGAATTTCATTGAATCAACCATTATTTTTCAATTATAGTAAATCCTCAAAATAAGTGCACACGCTATAAACGCCAGTGCCCTTCCGCCGCTGGCGAGGTTTCTAGAGGAAACACCCTATCAAAAACACCTCGCCTTCCCGTGAGTGTATCGTTAATTGCGGGATTTACTATAATGAACTAAGTTTGTTAGGATGTTCTGCAATTACAGCTTCCTGTCGTGAAAGCATGTTCTACTGTCCCGCCCAATACTTCAACTCTTGCCAGATAGAGCGCATCTGTCACACATCCATCGAGACAGCCTTTACCTCGCCCCCGATCGCGAAAAGCGAAATGCCGTAGAGTTTTCCCATGTATCTGCGATACCAGATTCCTCTATTCAAAATCTCGCTTATAAGTCTTTGACTTTGCGTGACGGGAATTGCTTCTCAGGCTCCATACACTACCAGCAAAATTGCTGTCAATAAGTTGTTGAAAAATTGGATGACGTGTTGAAGATTTGATTTCAAATCTATCTGTTTCGGGCGAAAACGGATAGATTTTCGCTTCACCTGCCAGTATAGCAAAAAATTTACCGCGGTTATTCGGAAGAAAAATAGGGCCCTTCCATTCCAAATATTCAACTAATGGTGATATCTCAGGAATAGACATCTCAGCGTGGAAAAGAACACCCGTTGTGTCGCGAATCTTGATGGAAGCAGGAAGTTTGTTTTCGAGTTGGATATCGCCGTGAAGATATGGGGTCTGGAAGAAAACTCTTTCTGAAAAAGTCAAGAGTTTAGATGAATTAAATGCGTGTGGCAAATAGTATCCATCCAAACTCGTTCCGTTTTCATCAAAGCAAATCCCAACAGCGATAACAAACTCCTTAAACTTGAATCCTCTCCACTTGGCATCTATCGCGCTGAGCAAGAGAATCGCTTTATCTGCTTCTTGGTATGGAAAG
The DNA here is from genome assembly GCA_964523645.1 of uncultured bacterium. Classification (GTDB taxonomy): domain Bacteria; phylum Poribacteria; class WGA-4E; order WGA-4E; family WGA-3G; genus WGA-3G. The sequence continues at coordinate 8,455 of CAZGAW010000110.1, forward strand.
AGGTTTTCCTTCTGTAACACTGCTTCCCAGAACGATAAATCCGCTGTGCAGTGAAGTGTAACCTCTTTGACATTATAAAGATTTGCAGCGTACTTTATCGACCTGCTCGATTCTTGACGTTTATTCATAGATGTTCTGCATCTGCCAAGCATCCAACGATTTGAGATCGCAGGCTTGCCCTTGTGATCGCAGTGATACACCGACACTCTCTTCCTTGTCAGGATAAACGCGCATCGCCACACACTGCTTGCCATTCGCGAAAACCTCCACAACACTCTTGTCAACGAACACCCGTAATTTGAGGGTTTCGTCTTGCGCAATGGATACGGCTCCGGTTTCCGGCGCGCGTGAGAGGACATCCGGTGCAGTCGATGAATATGATGAATCAATCGTAAGTAGGCTGTCGCGAACGCGATCGGGTACATCTGGGTTTCGCATACCGCGCTCTCTGAAGAAGGCGATGCGGGTGAACTCTTCTTTCTGCGGGGAGCGAAGCACATTGAGTTCAACCATCGGTGCTGCCTTTACATCAATTTCAAGTTCAAGTTCCATCGCGCTGCCACTTATACCTTCCAGTACAACCTCTTCGTTTGCGGGGAGTGTCATCGCATTGACCTGTTGATGCGCATACCGCAAAGACTCAATGTCGCCGGCTGGCTCAACGCCGATTTCATCTCTGGAAAGGAGTGTCAGACGACGCGGCAGCGTCATGATCTGATTCCAACCTTTAGTAGGCTTCGCCGGATTCATGTTATAGATAACGATGAGACCGCCGTTACCATCGGGCGTAGCGGAAGGCGCATGAACACCTGCAGGAGACGCTGCCCCGAAATTGTTCTTCGCACCCGCTGTCACGACGAATTTGTCGCGTTCAGTGTCATAATCACCGAGTAGGTACTGTCCACCGCTCATGTGGCTAAAAAAGAGGAGCATGTGCCGATCACCGATGGGCCAAAAATAGGGACACGCGCCGTCATCACCGACTAAGGTGTACATATCATCCTCAACGAACGGATGTAGGTAAACCCAGTTTGCGAGGTCTGCTGAACGGAGCAGGAAGTTGGCGCGGACACGTTTACCACCTGGTCCGTGTGGTAGGGTGCCACCCGAAAGCGAATAATACATACCGTCTTTTTTCCAGATACATGGGTCGAAAACGCGATAGACCGGTGTTGTGCCATCGGCGTGTTGCGACGGGATGACCGCTTTGCCAGAGATTTTTTCCCAATTGAGAAGCAATGGGTCGCTTGATACTGCTACCATGTTGCCGACAACCGTACCGTGATACATCGCAATCACGCGATCCTCTTCAACAAATGCCGACCCGGAGAAACAGCATCTTTCTGGGTTCGGATAAATCGCATAGGGTAGATCGCGCCAGTGGATGAGGTCATCACTCACTGCGTGCCCCCAATGCTGCCGTGTATCTTCAGGTGGATACGCCTGATAGAATAGATGCCAGCGTCCTTGCCAAAAACAGAGACCGTTCGGATCATTGAGCATCGCTTCAGGGTTAATGTAGTGGTAGATTGGACGGTGGGGATCACCTTCATACGTCTTCCGATAAGCGTTAAGCCGTTGCATCAGTGGATTCGTTTCCAACTGTGCTTCTTGCGCTTCCAGTGTATCCGCGAATGTATAATGCGGTACCCGCGAAGTATAGTCTTCGTTAGTTTCCATTTTTCTCCCCTGTTGTGTAATCGCTATGAAATTTTGTGGTTTTTAACATAGCATAGCGTTGGTGGAATGTCCAGAAATTTTAACTGTGTTCTCTTTTTTCGATTGACTTAGTTTTTTTACTATGCTACAATTCGCAAATACCATCTGAAGTCCAACCGCTGATAGCACATTCAATTGTCAAAGGAGCATGAAACGATGGAAAGACCTGAAAAGCAGCCACGTGAAAAGACAGCAATGCATGTTGGTGTTCAAGGCATCGGAACATCCCCTAAAGAGTTGACGTTCCTTGTTCGGCACGGTGTAACGCATATGGATACCACCCCCGAGAATACTGAAACCGAAACGCTAGTTCGACATAAGGAAGAAGCAGCAGAAGCCGGTGTCAGCCTTGAGATGATTCATATCGAAATGCCGAGGAGCATTACGCTTGCTCAAGATCCGCAGCGCGACAAAGATATTGAGGCAGTCTGTGAGATGATTGAGAATGCTGCGGCGACAGGTTTACGAGGTTTGAACTATAATTTTTGCATCCTGAACAATCAACGGACGGAGAACACATTCGGACGCGGTGGCTCAAGTTACAGCACTTTCGATTTCTCCAAGTACGATAACGAAACACGTTCAGAAGCCGGCGAAGTGAGCCGTGAAGAGGCGTTTGATCGGATCGCATATTTTCTCGAACGCGTGATCCCCGTCGCTGAAGAAAATAAAATCCAAATGGCATGCCATCCAAACGACCCACCCGCACCTGTCTTGAGAGGGGTCGAACGGTGGAATTATCCTGTCTTTGAGGGCATGAAGCGTTACGCTGAGATCGCTGAAAGTCCATATCACGGCTTCAATTTCTGCTGCGGTACAGTCTCGGAAGGTTTAGACGATCCTGGCACCGAATTCTACGAAATTCTTCAATACTTCGGTGAACGCAAGAAACTTTTCAACATTCACTTCCGCAATATTCGCGGCGGATTGCACAATTTCCAAGAGGTCTGGCCCGACGAGGGACACCTGAATATGCACAGCGTCGCACAGACGCTCCGAGATGTAGAGTACCCTTATATGTTAATGCCTGATCACGCACCAGGACACCCAGATGATCCAGCACCACCGGGTGTCTCTGGTAGGGTTCGACAGGCGTGGGCATTCCAGTTCGGGTACATCATCGCCCTAATTCAGGCGGTGAATTCGGAATAGTGAGATGAATAGGTTTCAGTCAGAATAACACAGTCTTTTTTAAAATAAATGTCAATAGTGAATTTAACCTTTAGGAGGTAAAAGTGAAATCCATTATAACTTGTTTAGCGATCCTTGCCGTCAGTCTAATCTTCACAGTACACACTTATGCAGAGATCGACCTTGGAACTGCAAGAGGAATTTGGTTACTGGACGAAGGTGGAGGCGTTGCTATAAACGATATGTCTGGCAACGAAAATCACGGTGAACTTCAGGGTGGAGAATGGGTCGATGGCCCCGATGGACCAGCCCTAAGTTTAAATGGACAAGACGATCGAGTTATTATCCCAGACGCCGATAGTTTATATCTGGAAGAAGCGTGGACGATTACTGCTTGGACTTTTGTAAATAGCACGGAGAACGGTTTTGGACATATTCTCGGCAAAAGACCCGCATCTGGAACAGTGGCTAATTACGCCTTCAGGACAAGCGGTAATGGCACCGGTTGGGAAGCATACTACGCCCGAGACGGTTGGAAGGGCGCATGGAATCAAGGAAGCGTGAAAAAAGATGTTTGGTTGTACATGACCGCAACTTATGATGGAGAAGACACCATCACAATCTATGAAAACGGTGCTGAGGTTGGTGCCGTTAGCGGGCTTGGTGGACCGGGTCCTCGAAACGACACGGATGTCAACATTGGCGGTTGGACCAATAACACTTCAGAGACGCTTGATGGTATGCTTTATGAGGTCGCGCTTTTTGATGTCGCGCTGGCAGAAGAAGACATAAACGCCCTGATGAACGACGGGCTACTGTCTCTACTGACTGCCGTTGAACCTTCTGATAAACTCGCAACGACATGGGCAAGCCTCAAATCACAATAATAGATTAAGCAAGAGCGACGTACACTGGTGTTTATAGTAGGTTAATTGGATTCCCTTAGCTAACACACTTGGTCAACGTCCCTTAATGGTAAATTCAACCTTTAGGAGGTTACAATGAAATCCGTTATCGTTGGTTTAGCGATCATCATCGTATGTTTGACTTTCACGGTACAAACTTATGCGAAGATTGATTTTGAAACCGCAAGAGGAATTTGGCTCCTCGATGAAGGTAAAGGCGATAAAATCGAAGATATTTCTGGCAACGAGAATCACGGTGAACTTCAGGGTGGAAAATGGATTAAAGGACCAGATGGTCCCGCTTTAAGTTTAAATGGGCAAAACGACCGGGTTATTATCCCTGACTCCAAGAGTATGTATCTGGAAGAGGCGTGGTCGATTACTTCATGGGTGTATGTCAACAAAACCGAGAACGGTTATGGACATATTCTCGGCAAAAGACCGGCAGCAGGTACAGTCGCAAATTACGCATTCAGGACAAGCTCCACCGGGACCGGCTGGGAAGCTTACTTTGCGAATGGTGGTTGGAAAGGGGCTTGGAATCAAAGTCAGGTAAAAAAAGATACCTGGTTGTATATGACCGCAACTTATGACGCAAAGGATACCATCAAGATCTACGAAAATGCTGAGGAAATCGCTTCTGTTGGCGGGATGGGTAAACCGGCACCTCAGAATGATACTGAAGTCAACATTGGGGGTTGGACCAACAACACTTCAGAAACACTTGATGGTATGCTCTATGAGGTGGCGATTTTCGCTTCCGTACTGGAAGCAGCGGATATAAAGGATTTGATGGACAAAGGACTCGTAACACTACTGCCCGTTGAGCCTTCTGGCAAACTCGCAACGACATGGGCAGGTATCAAATCTCAACAATAAGTTAAGCAGGATGGGCGCAGCGGGGCTGCCAATTGACCGGCTGCGCCGGTTCTGCGATGTCGGTTGGAACGAAACCAGTATGGATGAGCATTTGGAAAAAATCTGGCAGTTTCAAATAAGATATTTTGTGAAATATAATTTATCATTTCGTGTTTTCACGGAGAGAGCCAAGTGTAATCGGCACGAACCCCCGTACCGCCTGACTCGAAAAAAAAACTCCGTGAATCCTCCGTGAATTGTGCCGATAAAAGGGATTTGTAGGTTGGGTAGAACGGTGCCAACGAGGGTGACAGCGATACGCCAAATATATCGCAACGCCTGACACCTTTGGCGGACATCAATCACGTAGCGAAACCCAACTTCGTATGCCGATAGGTTCGCAAGCATCAGCGGGGATCGTTAGGTTTCACGCTATCTCTTTGTGAGGGTAGGTGCTTGCGTAGCGGACGCATCTTTCTTCAAGCGAGAGTGTCTTGGTATAATCCGTTCTACCCCGCCGAATGCCACACGCACAGTCGGCGTTGATTCTCTACGACGGAAGATTTCCTTAAATTGACACTTATTCAGTCGTCTCATTTGGGTTGCTTTCCCGAAGAGTCAAGTTAGGTTAATGTGGAGATTACTATGGCAAAGTCCCCGAATATACTTCTTATTCTCGCTGATGATCACGGTTATGGCGATATTTCGATCCACAACGGTCCATCAATTCAGACCCCCAACATTGATAGAATTGCCACAAATGGCGTGCGGTTTTCCAATTTTTATGCCAATTCCTCCGTCTGTTCTCCGAGTAGAGCCTCCCTTATGACAGGACGCTATCCCGATCGAGTTGGGGTACCAGGTGTAATCCGTACCCATCCAGAAAACAGTTGGGGCTACTTTCGACAGGACGCAGTTACGCTTCCCTCACTTTTGAAACAGCAGGATTACCGTACCGCACTTATCGGTAAGTGGCATCTTGGACTCGAACCGGAGAACCATCCGTGTAAGCGGGGCTTTGATCATTTCCACGGCTTTCTCGGCGATATGATGGATGACTACTATACACACCTCCGACATGACATTAACTACATGCGGTACGGTGGCGACACGATTGATCCACAGGGACATGCCACGGATCTTTTCACGGAATGGAGTGAAGATTTCATTCGTGCGCAGGCACAATCATCGCAGCCGTTTTTTCTCTATCTCGCCTACAATGCCCCACATACGCCGATCCAACCGCCTGACGATTGGGTTGAACGGGTGCAAGAACGCGAACCAGATATTTCTCTACAACGCGCCAAATACATTGCTCTTGTTGAACATATGGATGCTGGCATCGGGCGAGTGCTTGACACGCTTGTGGAAACGGAGCAATTGTCCAATACGCTCGTTATTTACGCCTCTGACAACGGTGGATCAATAGATGTCGGCGCGCATAACGGACCGTTGCGCGGACAAAAGGGCGAAATGTACGAAGGCGGTATCCGAGTTCCGGCGTGTGCAATGTGGCCCGGGTACATCCCTGAAGGACATGTTACTGAACAAGTTGCGTTGCTGATGGATCTCTTTCCAACGGTATGCGAGGTAGCAGATGCTCCAATCACGCATGAGATTGAAGGGCACTCAATTTGGCAAACGCTCCAAGCGGAACAACAGGACTTTTCGGAGCGTATTCTCTACTGGTTGCGCAGAGAGGGAGGACAGCAATTTTCTGGGCAATGTCAGCATGCAGTACGGCGTGGCGACATCAAATTGTTGCACAATAGACCCTTTGAACCATTGGAGCTCTACGATTTGGCAAACGACCCACTGGAAACAACAAACGGCTCCCAAGAACAGGCAGACCTCTTTAGAGAAATGAGTCAGTTATTTCAGGCGGAAACGCAAAAAGCTGGGTGTGTTCCGTGGCAACGATAAGCACTGTTTCTAACGCGCGGTTTTTAAGTTCGTATGTGAATTTCAAATCGTTTGAGCAACTGTGTTAATAGTTATGTTAAAGTTAAGAGTTAGATAGCTGAATTGAAAAGGAGGGACTGGTTTGTATCGCGAACGAAATCTACCTGATACATCAGAACCTGAAAATGGTCATGACGCGCCCCTTGATTCGCGTACGAAAGACCAAAGCAAAATTGTGAAAACTACCGCAGAAATGGGTGCCGGAAACACAGTGGATTCATCCACATCTAAACACGTTGCACGAGTGGTCAATCGGGTAGAAAAACTCGGCTATACCGCCCTGCATGATGCGGCACGCGACAACGCTTATGAGGCCGTGGCAATACTGATCGAAAATAGCGCAGATGTCAACGCGAGGGACAAATACGGCTATCCTCCATTGCACTGGGCTGCGTGGCATAACGCGTCTGAGGCAGCGGTGATATTACTCGAAAATGGCGCAGATGTTAACGCAAAAAATGACAAGGACTTTACGTCTTTACATTGGGCAGCTTGGAATAATGGGCATGAAACAGCGACGATATTGCTGAAAAGCGGTGCTGATGTCAACGCAAAAAGCGAAGATGGCGACACACCTCTGCACTGGGCAGCATGGCGCAATGTTTATGAGGCGAAAGGTATATCGCTCCAAGACCAGACAGACATCAACCCGAGAAACAAATCTGGTTATACGCTTCTGCATTGGGCAGCTTGGCGTAATGCCTATAAAACAGCAGTCGTCTTGCTCGAAAATGGCGCAGATATCAACGCAAAAGACAAAAATGGCTGTACCCCACTCCACATTGCAGCGGAAGACGATACTTCTGAAGTAGCGATGGTGTTGGTAAAACATGGCGCAGATATCAACGCAAAAGACAAAAATGGCGATACGCCTCTGCATATCGCAGCCCAGCATAATGCACATGAAACGGTGTTGGTGTTGCTTGAAAGTGGCGTGGATACTGACGCTGAGGACGATCAAGGTCATACACCTTTACACATTGCAGCGGAAAAGAAAGCACATGAAGTCGTAAAGGTACTATGCCGTCACCGAGAACGAAGGCGATAGTCATGGTAATCGCCTGTTCATTAAGGCAGTTAAGTGAGGTGGCAACGATGAAATCTCTGATAATTCCTTATTCAATAGGTGACCTAAAAGAATTACGGGAAGCCGATGATCAATACAACTATGAATAATCTCGTTTTATGGTATAAGAAACCAGCCGAGGTATGGACAGACGCATTACCCATTGGAAACGGGCGGCTCGGGGCTATGGTGTTCGGCAGTGTGGCGCGAGAGCGTATTCAACTCAACGAAGAAACGCTTTGGGACGGTGGCCCTCGCGACACTAATAATCCAACGGCTTTGGAAGCGCTTCCGAAGGTACAGCAACTACTTTTCGACGACAAAAACGAAGAAGCGACTGAACTCGCTGGCAAAACGATGCTCGGCGTACCAGAACGTATCAAGTCCTATCAATCTTTGGGCGATCTGTTTTTGGAGTTTTCGCATAATGGCGACATGACTGAATATCGCCGAGAATTAGATTTGAATACAGGCATTGCAAAGACAACCTATTGCTGCGAAAACACCAACTTTAGCAGGGAAGTTTTTGCGACAGCCGTAGACGACCTCATTGTTATTAGAGTTGAATCTGATACTGCAGGGCAACTCGCTTTCGATATGGCGATAACTCGGGAACAGGACGCTACTGTTGAAGCAATTGCTGTTAATATTCTTAGGCTTGATGGACAATGTGGCGATGATGGGATGCACTTTTCGGCATATCTACAGGTGCAGATTGAAGGCGGAACAGTAAAGTCGGAGAACAATCGACTTTCTGTGCGCGATGCAAATGCCGCGACGCTGCTTCTCGCTGCTGCGACAAGTTACATAAATCAGAACGATGCAAGTGAAAACCCGCACGCACTTTGCGAAGGTTATCTCACTGATATTGACGCAAAATCTTATGCCGAAATCCGATCGGATCACATCGCCGATCACCAAACCCTCTTTCAAAGGGTGGATCTGGATCTCGGTACCACCGACGCTGAAAATCTCCCAACCGATGAACGCTTGGAAGCAGTAAAAGCAGGAAGGTCGGATCCAGGGCTTGTCGCGCTTTATTTCCAATATGGACGCTATCTGATGATGGGAAGTTCACGACCCGGGTGTTTGCCTGCAAATCTGCAAGGCATCTGGAACGAACACATGAACGCGCCTTGGAATAGCGATTTCCATACCAATATCAACCTCCAGATGAATTATTGGGTCCCCGAAATCTGCAACCTTGCGGAATGCCATACCCCCTTATTTGATTATATGGACACCCTTGTTGAACCGGGAAGTCGCACAGCGCAGTATCATTATGGTGCCAACGGTTGGGTTGTCCATCACCTTTCTGACGTATGGGGTTTCACGACACCTGCTGATGGCATTTGGGGTATCTGGCCCGTGGGTGCGGCGTGGCTATGTGGACATGTATGGGAGCACTACCTCTTCAGCGGCGATAAGGATTTTCTTATAGAGCAAGGCTATCCGCTAATAAAGGGTGCTGCTCGTTTCATGTTGGATTTTCTTATCGAAGCACCAGAAGGCACACCGCTCGCTGGCAAACTCGTCACGAATCCGTCACACTCACCCGAAAACAGTTTCCTAAAGCCGGATGGCACACGTTCTCTCTTTACTTACGCTGCAACGATGGACTTGGAAATCATTCATGAACTTTTCACCAATTGCATTGCCTGCATTGATGTACTCGAAGAAGATGACGAGTTCCGTGCTGAGTTGGTTTCCGCGCTGGAACGGCTTGCGCCACTCCAGATTAGCGAGAAAACAGGACGGTTGCAGGAATGGGCCTTTGACTACGACGAACCGGAACCAGGGCATCGACACATGTCACACATGTACGGACTCCATCCGAGTTGTCAGATCACACTGCGAGGCACGCCGGAGTTGGCAGCGGCAGCAAAAAAATCATTAGAATATCGGTTGGCACACGGTGGTGGACATACCGGTTGGAGCCGCGCATGGCT
>CAZGAW010000111.1:0-17885 GCA_964523645.1 uncultured bacterium
CGAAGTCGGAGTTTCGCAACAAAGCTATAGAGATCCGGCAACGTATTTCATACCCATTCGGTATGGACCTGTTAGTGCGTTCGCCTGAAGAAATCGCTTATCGGGTCTCGTATAACGATTGGTTTCTCCGCGAGATTACCCAGAAAGGCGAAGGGCTTTATGGCACCAATGCCTACTACAATATCAAAAATCTACAAGACCCACATTACGGCGCGAGTGTTCTTAAAAAGGAAAGGAACTGCATGAACCCGTTGGCGCTGGAATGGATAGGGAAAGCAGAAAACGATTATGCCGCTGTCCAGCAACTTCTGCAAGCACCAAACCCTCTGCATGATATTATCTGTTTCCATGTCCAGCAGTGCATTGAAAAAATATCTTAAGGCATGGCTGCAAGAGGCGGGCGTTCCAGTTCAACGGACGCATAACCTTGAAGAATTGCTAGCGTTGATTGTACCTATTCTGTCTGTTGCTCCGATTGGCAACCTGACTTTAAAATAATAATTGCGTATGCGGTGGATCCCCGCTATCCTGGTGATTCAGCAACTGCTGACAATACACAACATGCAATGCACGTCTGTGATGAGGTGCGTCAAGCCGTTCGCGCCGAGCTAAAGCTTGAAATGCCTAATTGATGTTGAAACGAAACCCTTCCTGTTGTGCTGGGAAATTCAACTGTTGTAAGAAATACAGTACAACGCAACTCATAATTCTGTTAAGGAGAAAACAGATGAAAATAAATACAACATTTCATGTTTTAGTGTTTTTTATGGCGGCACTAACCTTTAGCATGCCATTTATCACTATCGCTCAAGAAGATCAGTGGCAACTTGAAGCCAGAGTCGCTGCTGAACGGGATGCTGAGGCAGATACCAACCAAGTGTTGTGGATTGGGGGTACCTTTCTTTTGGGTTTGGCTGGTGGGTGTGTGCTCGGTTCAGTTGGACTCCTTGGTGCTCATCTCTATGAGCCGACACCACCGACCTCTCAACTGATGGGAAAATCACCGGAATATATCCTACTTTACACCGATGCCTACAAAGCAAAATCCCGAGAACTTCATTTAAGATCCTCAGTTTTGGGATGTATCGGTGGATCTGTTGTATCAGGTTGTGTATTGGCTACTTATCTTAATGACCAAGAGTGAAATCAGTATGGTGATAAGGGCAAGTTGCTACTTCACTCCTAAAAAGACAAGTGGTTAGAAAAACGCTATAGCCACTGGCAATTTAACTTTTGAAGCGTCTATTTGTTGTACAGTTAGAGGGAAAGTACGTGAAGGTAATATTTCCACAGTTAGGCTACTTCGTGATAATTGTCTGTTTTTCAGTGCTATATCCATTTGGAAATATACAGGCGTATGATGGAAAACGTGAGGGTTTCTTTTTGGGAGTTGGTATAGAACCCGGAATATCAGCCTATAGACCAGCGCATTATAACGGAGATTCATATTTTTATGGCAAACCTTCTTTTACCCTAAATTACAAAGTAGGCTACGCCTTTTCAGAAACATTACTCATCTATTTCACAACCCGCCCTTCGATAGATGGAGGCTACGCCTACAATTTTGAAGAAGGTAATTTCCGTTACAAAAGTGTCGACACTTTTGATGGAACATCTGGTTTAGGGTTTATGTTATTTCCAAACCCGAATAGCGACTTTTATATATCCGGATGTTTTGGATTAGGAACACGTATAGACCCTCATTTTTTGTTATTAGATTCAAGAGGCTTTGGCATCTCAGGTGGAATTGGGCGAGAGATATTTCCAAATTTAGGAGTTGACCTTACGTTGGATTATCGTAGGCTCAAGTATGTAGGCGGCTACGATTACGAAGATGATCATGAATTGGATTTTTCCGGTTTTTCTCCTATCTATGAATTTGAAGAACCACCGGATCATCTTGTAACGCTCTCGCTTGCTTTTAACTTCTTGCTTTACTAAGGGATAGCCGGGTGCCTTCTGGAGCATGCTTATTCAACAAGGAAAACTAAGTGAGAATAAGTTTACCTTTTCATATTTTAGTTTTTTTCATGTCAGTGTTAACCTTCCATATACCTTTCGCTGCCTGCGCCCAGCAGAATTCGATCCAGATTAAAGCCGGAACCACTGCATCACAGGAGACAAACATTGTGAAACTTGAAGCGGAAGCCGCTGCAATGCAGGATGCGAGAAGCGATACCAATGAAATTTTATGGTTTGGCACTGGTTTTGCTGCTTTTGCCATTGGTTGTCCGGTGGGTGCGTGCACTGGATGCTGTATAGGTTCAATAGTTTCCCCAAGCTATTTCTACGACTCAGACAGTACAGCACAAGGAATTGGGAGTCTTATAGGTTTCACAGTTGGTGTATTAGTTCCGTTCATCGGGATTTATCGCTATAAGTCACATCCATCGCCTGAGCGATTAATGGGAAAATCGCCTGAATATGTTGAATTCTATACCGATGCCTACAAAGCAAAAACGCGGTTGATTCAAACAGCAACGGCAACAGCAGGAGCTGCTATTGGATGCGGGTTGATCACGCTTGGCTGTTTGATGTCCCTTTAGTAGTTAAACTAAAGGGACAGTGGACAAGTGGTAGTCGCCACACTATTTGTAAAAGAACAGATGTCTAAAAACTTCCAATTCTTCATAACATCAAAGAGTCATGCAAATGAAGATAAACGCAGCGTTTCGTGTTTTGGTTTTTTGGGCAGCAGTGCTAACCTTTAGTATACCTTTTACCGTTTTTACCCAACAAGGTTTGGTGCGCGCCGAAGATAGAGCCGTTGCCGCTGCCGAAGCGGATGCAAATAAAGATGTAAACAAGCCTTTGTGGTTTGGTGCTGGCTCCCTGCTTTCGGGGCTTTTATTCTTGCCGATTCCGTACGGTTATATTTCGCCACCAATTGGTGCTATTGGAACCTATTTCTATCGACCCGCACCACCACCTTCGCGGTTGATTGGAAAATCACCTGAATATATAGCCGCTTACACATCAACCTACAAATTAAAAAGAGGAAATATTCAGGTACGATGGACCTCAGCAGGTTGTCTCAGTGGTTGCATTGTAGTTATAGGTGTTGGAATCGGAGTGGCGAGTACAACGCAGTGAACTTGAAAACCAACGTGGGTGGATAGTGCTAAGGGCTTGCCATCCACTAATCGTGAGGGAAAATGCTTAAAAGTTTCCGATTGTTCATAGTATTTTTGTTTGTGCTTTTTTCGGTTGATGCGCTCTATGCCGCGCCGTTAAAAACGCTCTCCTTAGATTTTACACGTGAATTAACCGAGAACGGCAAGACAGATCACATCGCTGGTACACTCCACTACGATGTAAAGGCTGCACGAGTTGTGGTTGAAGTCACTGAACCGCTGAATCAGATAATGGTTGTGAAGGACACAGTGCTGGAAATCTATTATCCTGTGGAGAAACAGGCGTTCCGTTTTATCTCCGAAGGACGAATCCCACTCCCGTTTGTCGAATCCATCATTCAATCTACACAAGTGGAACATGGGTTAACAGCAGTCGGATACGCTTTGGAGAAACACGATATTGTAGATAAGGTGCTCTATACCTATTGGACACCACCTAAGAAAGCGAAAGACGAACTCGGTACTATTATCTTGGGGATGCAGGACGACAAACTTATTTCCGCCGAGGTCAAAAACCCAAAAGGACATATCATCGCCAGATCACACTATCAGAATCACAGCAAAATCGGTCTTAACTATATTCCGATGAAGGTTACTTCCAGTGCGTACGGTGAGAAATCTGAAGTACTCCGATATGAGGAGATTGACTATAGCAACCCACAGGTGAATCTGGAAACACCAAACCCAATCTTAAATTTCACTATTCCCGAGTCTGTAGAAGTTAAGGAGATCAAATGGTAAATACGTCTGTTTATCCTTCATTCGTTCTGTTCTGTGTATTCTCTTTATGGGGTGCTATTTTTGTGTCGCACGCCTCTGCAGGTGAGGCATCTGACCTCGCTTTCATCCGCAAAGCCAACCCAATTACAACACCGAAGCCTAAAGAAATAGTCCGCTTTAATCTTCAGGAGACCTCGGAATTGAAACTCGCCGCGACGGGACTGATACGGTTGTATCAGAAATTCATCTCCAGCCAAGACAGTCCGACCTGCAACTTTTCCCCGTCATGTTCACGCTTCGGTATGGCATGTATACAGGAATATGGCGTATTCCGCGGTGTGCTACTTGCTGCCGACAGACTCATTCGATGCAACGGTTCAAAATCACAGTACCATCATAAAGACCCAATAACAGGAAAGTACATAGACCCGATTTCAGATTATGCCAACTAAACAGATATGCGGATTATTACTGATAATATTCCTCAGTACAACTATGTTATCCCTTGCAGATGCCGAGGAACCATTTGCATATTACAGTCCCGAAAATATTCTTAAATTCGCCAATTTTCTGTATGCCCAAGGCGATTACCTCCGTGCTGTAGGTGAGTACCAACGCTACCTTTTCCTTCAGCCAGAAAAAAGCGAACAGATTCAGTATAAGATCGCTATCTGTTATCGCTTCGGTGGCAAAACTGAACAGGCGATTCAAGGTTTTGAAACGCTTTTGCGAATGTCTCCCGAAAGTCAATATGCCAGCCGTGCCTATTATCAGATCGGTGCTACCTATTTCCTACAAGATCAATTTTCGGAGTCTGCACAGTTTCTGCGAGAAGCCCTACCACGTATAACGGATACACAGCAGCACGCCGAAGCCGAGCAGCTGATTGGTCTCTCTTATCTCATGCAAAAACAGTGGTCTGAAGCGGGTGAGGTTTTCAAGACGTTGCAGGAATCGGCTGTGATACCTATTAGGGAAAAGGCGGCGGTGTATCACGGTTACGCTGAGAAGGGAGTGGGCCTTCCTACCCGTAGTCCGCTTTTAGCAGGGATGCTCTCTACGATCCTTCCGGGATCTGGGCGGCTCTATACCGGTCGCCTCGGCGATGCCGTGACGACCCTTTTCGCAGTAGGCTTAACAGGTTGGCAGGCGTATGATGGCTTCCATAGAGACGGGCTTTCTTCGGTGAAAGGATGGACACTCGGCACACTTTGCGGCATCTTCTATGTTGGCAACATCTACGGCTCGGTAATTTCAGCCCGCGTTTACAATCAGCACGTAACAGACGAGTTCCTGGCGACGTTATCTGTGGAATTGCCCTATTGATTGGGAGACGCTACCTATCTGATTCATCGCCTTGCAATGAGTTCAGGTTGTGCAACTTGCATACAGATAGGGGGCAGCCCTGCCGTGATGGCTTCAACGTCATCTGTCACCATTTTCCCTATCTCGAACAGCGCGTGATCAATAGCACCCGCCATGTGACAGGTGAGTATTGTATTATTCGACTCTCGAACCGGATGATCGGACGGGGTCGGTTCTTCGGGATAAACATCAATCGTCGCTCGAAGCCTTCCTGAATTTGCTAATTCGACAAGTGCATCAAAGTCAACAAGATGTGAGCGACTTGCTAAAACAAGCACGGCTCCTTGCTTAATCTGTGCCAATTTCTCATAGGTAAGCAGCGCTCTATTCTCCTGTGTCGGAATCGCTAAAACGAATGTTACATCGCACGTTTGTAGGAGTTCCTCCAATCCCATTGGATTTATCCCCTGCTGCGCTAAATGTGTATCGGGAAGCCATGGATCGTAGGCGTTTAGTTGACAATTGAAGGGTGCTAACAACAGTCGGAGTTCCCGTGCGAGGTTTCCGTATCCGATGATACCCACCGTGGCATTATAGAGCGTACAAATCTCTGCCTGTCCACGCCATCCCCATTTCTCTTCACCGTGTCGCATACGCCGATCGGCATCAACGATGTTCCGTAGTGCTGCAAGCGCGTGCCCCAACGCCATCTCAGCCACCATCTTGGCGAAAGCAGGCGCGCAACTCAACACTCGAATGTTGCGTTTGAAGCAAGTTTCATAATCAATCAATTCTTTTCTCGGATGTGCACCGCCTACCTCCATAACAGTCTTCAGATGCGGCGCGGCATTTTCCTCAACAGCACCGACCCCGTAACTGGGGATGCCGATGAGAATAGATGCCTCTTTTTTCGCTTCGCTCCATGCTTCTTCGGGCATCTGCTCATCTTTACCCCATATCACCTCAACGGTATTCCGAAGACGCTCCAAATCATCTTCGGTGAAGATGGTATCGAGTTGCCTCACCGGACGCGTATGTAAAATCGCTTTTAACATTGTTGATCCTTTTTTTAATCTCTATCGGTTTTCAGAAAAATCTCCCCATCAAAATCTGGAATCTTATGAATTGTCTGGCGTTTGCCACTATTAAGTCCGACAACATGCTTATCAAAAGCAACGGTATGTTCAGAACCACTCCGATTATACACCACCCATCCATTTTCATACGTGCGAATAAAAAGTCCTGTTATGTCTCGGTATTGGACCGCTCTGTCTTGAATCGGTTGTCCAAGATCTGCGTCCCAGAAATCGTACCAATTATGTAGGTGATCGGGGGCAGGTATGGCGTTATCGTCACCAAAAAGGACATACCCATCAGAATGCGTTAAACTCAGCGTCGTAATCATGCGCATCCACTGCTGGTTTTCCTCGCTGTTTCGTTCTGTGACACGTGTGTTGAGGCCTCCCATATAATCCTGGACTACGCGCCAACCTTCCAAGCAGTTGATTCTCGGTTCTCTCAGGTGCTGTTCTGCCCATAGGAGTGTCTCTTCCATCTGCAAAATCTGGTTAAGATTATATCCTTTGCGATACGCCTGTTTATAGCACTCCATGTAGATTCCGTTCACATACGGTGCGGATTTTGGAATCTGACGCATGTTCGCGTTGACGAGAATTAGGAAATCGTCTCCTACTTGTGCCCGTATTTTTTGCAAGATGGACAGTCGCGCTTCTGATTCGTCTTCCGGTGTAAGTATTGTTGCTGACCAATCATCGACGCTGATTGGACTTGTCGCAAAGGCTTCATTCCACCAATCCAACATGATACCATCAAAGAGGCCAGACCTGTCCAATGCAACTACTTTCTTGACGATCAGTTCTTGCATTTCCGGATTCGTGAAGTCTATAAGATAGTGAAGAATTTTGTCGTTTGGGTCAATCTTACCATTCCCATTTGTGTCCTCACCCCAACCGATAACAGGATTGCGTTCCGTGTCCTTGAGCCAGTAGGGTGAATCTGGTGGATAAAATCCTACCTCCCACCAGTCTTCTGCTTGCGCTTCATTTTCTGAAGATAGATATTTCGCATCTCTATATCGGATTTCGACGAGCAGTCGGAGATGCGGATTTAACGATAGGAGCTGCCGCTTTATTTCATGGGCTGCGTCGAGTTGATGCGGATTCATGCCGGTTGCTAATCCTGCGTAAGGCTGTTTTTCTGATATGTTCCATGAGATTTTTAACAGCGTATAGGGGTGCGCGAAAGCAAGATCGTGTCGGGCAAGGCGATGGAGTTCGTCTTCATCGGGCTTGTTTTCAATGCCGTTCCAAGCTTGAAAAATGGATGGATAACTCCTATGTATTTTTTCTGCCTTTGTCGTTATTGTACTGAAGACAAGCAGTAGCATCAGACATTTAACCCTAAATGTTTTCATCGCTATTGTCGAAGATTTGATTTCAGTTCTCCCCATGTTGTTGCTAACTTATCCTGCGGTTTTATTGCCAATACACCTTCGATGCCTTTGTTCATCAATTCCCGAACCTCTTGCTCAGAACGCGCAATATTAGAGATCCGAACTTCATCCATGCTTCCTTGCAAAAAGGGACCAGCACCGCGTCCGAGCCATAGGACATCATTATTCGGGACGATTTCTCCGCCGATTTTGCCTTCGGCATCTAAAATCCCATTGATATAAATCTTGGCTTCACCGGACTTGGCATCATAGGTCCCAGCGATATGCGTCCATTTTTTTAATGGCATGTCCGTTTTACCGGCAAGGACTGCGGCACCCCATGCAAGTGCATCTGTGGTCATCCGAATCAACACTTTCTTGTCGCTCCGAGGTCCGACTTTATAGGCGAGTTCTTTGGTCGCACCTGTCCCACCCGCCGTTGACCATGCTTCAAGATAAAGCCACATTTCCACTGTAAGCCCTTCAACCAGATCTAAACTGTCGCTGTCGGGAATTTCTACGAAATCTCTCGGCGCGTTTCCGCCAAAAACGAGTCCACCATTCGGATTTCCCGCTCCCCATTTCGGACCCATGAGTTCACCGTCGTTTTTGTTTTCCGAGAGATCTTTGACGACTTTACCCGCGCCCGTCTCAAAGGTGTAGAGAAGAACCGTGTGTTCGTCTTGTGCAAAACTGAGCGAACTCCCGCAAAATATTAGCAAAGTAATCAGTATTACATAAAATGTTGGGATTATAACCTTTTTCATGATAAAATTTCTCCTCTGTTGGATATATCCTAAAGATGTTACGTGTGATTGATATTTTATCACGAATATGTCTAATGTGCAATTTGAAAATTCCAGTTTTTCACTTCAAAACGAACGCATCCTATTTTTTATGAACAAATTCAGTTTTTATCTACCTAATGGAGCAAAAGGCAACTGCTTTCATGCTCGTTTCCTATGCAACTCTCAAGGCTTCGAGAGGAAGAACGCATGCAGCACACATCACAGCAAAATGATTGGTTGGTTCAACCGTTTCGTCAACCTGCTTCAGTAGAAGAGACGGACAACCAACTTATTCTCGATAATGGACTCATTCGGCGAACATTTGTCATTTCCCCTAATTTCGCGACAGTTGATTATACCAACCGAATTACCGATAGTAGCCTGCTCCGTGGTATTAAGCCGGAGGCGGTGCTTACGATTAACGGAGATCAGTTTGAGGTCGGTGGCTTGAAAGGGCAGCCCGACTACGCCTATCTCGATTTGGATTGGATTGCGGACTTGACCAGTAACCCGAACGCATTTCAATTTCGCGAATACAGTGTCGGTAAACCTAAAGCCCTTTATCCGTGGGTGCACAGACGTTCTAATACATCATCAGCGTATCCACCAGAGGGTGTGACACTGACGGTTGAGTTTTCACCACCGCCATCCCTTGATTCCCTTCGGGTTTGTGTGCATTATGCACTCTATCAAGGCATTCCGGTGCTGTCCAAGTGGGTTACGATTCACAATGAAGGTCAAAAACCGATTCAACTGGATGCCTTAAGCTGTGAAATCCTTGCCGTCAACGAACAGGAGCAGCATCGACTACATGTCGAGAGCGATTATGCCTTCAGTGGAATGGAAACGACACAGTGGGGACCAGACGCGGATTACAAGACACAAGTCGATTATCGCTATCAGATGCCACTGTTAATGACAAGTCATTATCCGCTCGGGCCGGGAATAGCCCTTCAACCCGAAGAGACCTTCAAGAGTTTTCGCTCTTTCGAGATTCTGCATGATAGCGACGCGCGTGAACGAAAAGGACTCGCACGCCGTAAGATGTATCGCACGGTTGCACCACAGGTCACAGAAAACCCAATCCTCATGCACGTTCGGAGTGCTGAACCCGACGCGGTTCGTTTGGCGATCGATCAGTGCGCCGAAGTCGGATTTGAAATGGTGATTATGACCTTCGGAAGTGGATTCAATATTGAAAGCGAAGACTCAGAATACATTGCTACAATGAAGGAATTGACCGACTATGCACACAGCAAAGGTATTCAACTCGGCGGTTATACGCTGATGTGTGCTTCGCGGAGCGCAGGTGAAGATTTCAACTGTATTGATCCAGACACCGGGCAACCCGGAAGTAAGTTTGGACAGAGTGCGTGTCTCGCAAGTAGTTGGGCTGATGGTTATTGCCAGCGAGTGCTGAATTTTATGGATGCAACCGGAATGGATGTCATAGAGACGGATGGTCCTTATCATGGAGATGTCTGTACCGCAACAACGCACGAACACCATGACAGTTTGTCGGATTCGCAGTTGCGCCAATGGGAAACGTGCGTCGATTTTTATCACGAATGCCGAGCGCGTGGTATCTACATCAATTCGCCAGATCAGTATTACCTCAACGGTTCAAACAAATGCGGTATGGGCTATCGCGAAACGAATTTCAGTTTGCCCCGCGAGCGGCAAATCCTAATCGCTCGGCAGAATATTTACGATGGAACTTATGAAAAGACCCCAAGTATGGGATGGATGTTTGTCCCGTTAGTGGAGTATCACGGCGGGGGTGCAGCGGCAACATTTGAACCGCTTTGCGATCACCTCGATGACTACGAATCACATCTCGCACAGAACTTCGGCAGCGGTGTGATTGCGTGCTATCGGGGTCCCCGACTTTTTGATACTGAACAGACGAAAATTGTCGTTAAGAAATGGGTTGATTTCTACAAAATGTATCGTCCAATATTGGAGTCTGATCTGATTCACGTGCGCCGCCCAGATGGACGCACCATTGATTGTGTGCTTCATGCCAACGCACAAATCAACCCATGTGGATTAGCAATGCTCTATAACCCTACGCGGACGGAGCAACAGATGACTCTGAAATTACCCCTCTATTATACTGGGTTGTCTGAAATTGCTAAGATTCGTGAAAAAGAAGAAGAACCTAAGCAATACAAAATTGATCGGAATTATAACGTCGAAATTCCAATTAAGATGGAAGCAAAGAGCGTTAGTTATCTCGTTATTGAGCCTGCTTGAACCAATAGTTGATGACGGGAGATAACGTAATCCGTAACGGAATTACGGTCATTAAGCCCCGCGCTTACATATGGAGGTAAAAAATGCAAGTCATCCAATTAGCAAAAGCGATTTTGGTATATGGGATACTGATCTGCATCGGTTTCATGATTCCGAATCTAAGTGCTGCCAAACTCGATCCAGACACACTTTTAGGAATATGGTTCTTTGATGAAGGTAAAGGCGGTGAGGCAAAAGATTCTTCCGAAAACGGCAACGACGGAGAGATTGTTGATGCGCAATGGGTAGATGGCGAGTTCGGTGAAGCCTTAAAGTTTGAGGGTGGAGCTCATGTGGCTGTCGGCGATTTTGCTGACTACGAGGATGAAGTGTCAATCGTCGCTTTGATTAAAACGCCAGCAGCACCCGCATGGTCTGATATTATCGTAGGTCCATGCGGCGATGTCATCTTGACATTAAGGGATCATAAGTTGAATTTCGCTGGACAGTGCGCACAACCGATTCCGCATAATACATGGTCCAAAAGTTTGTTGAACGATGATAAGTGGCACCAGATTGCAGGTACCTATGACGGTAAAACGGTGAAGGTCTATGTTGATGGCGAGGAAGAAGCGTCTAATGCTGCCGCAGGTCCGTTTAAACCGGGACCTAAGTATATCGGATCCAGAGACGACAAGCAGGAGGCGTTCACAGGTCTTATTGATGAGATCGCATTTTTCAATGTCGCACTCTCAGAAGCGGATGTGAAAGCGATTGCAGATAGTGGATTATCTGTTGCGCTCGGTTTCGCATCGGTTTCCCCGCAAGCGAAACTGACCACGGCGTGGGCGAAATTGAAAAGTGGAACGTTAATCCGCTAAAAGTATCGGTTTCGTTATTAATATTCGAGTGAACCCAACGCTTTATCAGATGCCGACGCGGGGAAGTGTTGGGTTTCACTATAATGCCTTATATGACAGCCTACCGGAGAAACGCTTGTTTCTTTCGATCCTGATGCGCCTTGCCTTTCCGTGTTCAACCCAACCTACCGTTACATCGGTTTTTATTTTCAAAGAAACCTGCGTCTCGGAAGAGACGCTATTTTTTTGAACAAATTCAGTCCTTATCTGCCTAATCTAACAAAGAAACATATACTAAAAACTTTTAACCGTTAGTGGGGAGATCCATGAAATCGAGATACTTTATCGTAGCGATTTTCGCGTGTGTACTGGTGTTTTCGCTGATATTTGTTTTAAGGACTTGGACGCAAGATGAGCTTTCAAAAGAGGAGAAGCGATTCGACTTAGATCAGAATAGTGAACTGAGTGATACCGAGAAGCAACTCATGTTTAGAGTGATGCGGATCGAAGCCTCAAGAGGCAACAAACTCAGCGAGCAAGAGATCCGTCAAATGCAAAGTGGGCAGCGAGACAGATCCCGTCGAAGAGGCGGATTCGGTGGACGACGCGGTTCGGGAGAACCTACAGGTCCGCGCCTGGACCCAGAGCAGGTCAAATTCAAGGACGGTGCTGCTACGGTTCCAGATCGCGAGACTTTTGAGAAGTTGTCATATCAAGGTACAGATGTCCGTATAGATACGCAACTTACGGGAATCGAATTTATAAAATTTCAGATTGAGAATACACATACACCAAACCCACAACTCTATTTTATGAATACGGAGACGCATCGTTCCCATGGGAGTTTCATGAGAACAGCCGGTTTAGGGCGCGGTCAGGGGCAGATGCGTGGGGTGCTGAGTTATCGCCCGCTCTTCATGGCCCCAAATGGTGAACCCGGTGTTTATACCTTTGAGTTTAATCCAAACGATGCGTTTCCCTTTGAAGAGATTAAACTTGCACACGATCTGCTCGTCGCGAAAATGCCCATCCTGAAAAATCGGATCGGTTTTTGTCCATTGTGGGGCGCGATCGGTATTTATAATCGTGAAAAGGCGCTCTATGACGCAGCGGAATTTCCCGTCTACTTTGAGGATGATCTTTATGCCAATGTCGGCTATCTGCCACTGAATCAAGCAGCATCGTTTGGTAGACTTCGGGTGCTAGAAGTCGATGAGCGTCCTTCACCTCGCGATATCGTCATCTGCAAGGTACTTCCGAACGAAATGTCACGGGTGGCCGGCGTGATTACCGGCGTTCGACAGACACCACTTTCACATGTTAACCTCCGTGCGATTCAGGACAAAGTGCCGAATGCGTTCATTACCAAAGCTTGGGAGAACAAAGAAATTGCATCGCTCATCGGTAAATACGTCTACTACGAAGTGAACGCTGACGGTTTTGAAATTCGGGAAGCGACGTTTAAGGAGGTAGAGAAACACTTTGCTGATTTACGTCCGTCAAAGGCTCAGAAGCCCCAACGCGATCTTTCTGCTACGAAGATTTTACCGCTTGATGATATCGGTTTTACAGACGCTGCACGTTTCGGTGTGAAAACGGCTAACATAGCGACACTACGGACATTAGGATTCCCGGACGGAACAATACCAAATGGTTTCGGCGTGCCGTTCTACTTTTACGAGGCATTCATGGAACACAACGGCTTCTATGCAGTGGTAGAAACACTGCTCAAAGATTCCGAATTTCAGGATAATTACGACGCGAGGGAGGCTGGATTGAAAAAACTTAGAAAACGCATTGAGAACGCGGAAATGCCGACGTGGATGATGGACGCACTATCGGAATTACAGAACACATTTCCAGTGGGGACATCGCTCCGGTGCCGCTCCAGTACGAACAACGAGGATCTACCCGGTTTCAGTGGCGCGGGTTTGTACGACTCCTATACACATCATCCAGGCGAGGGGCACTTATCCAAGTCAATTAAACAGGTGTTTGCAAGCCTCTGGAATTTCCGTGCCTTTGAAGCGCGTGCGTTTTATCGGATTGACCACTTCTCTACGGCGATGGGCGTGCTAATTCATCCCAATTTCGCAGATGAATTAGCGAATGGGGTTGCTGTGACGGATGATGTCGTCTATCAAACGATCGGGAATTACTATCTCAACACGCAAGTCGGCGAAGACCTTGTAACGAACCCTGAAGAGCAATCCGTTCCCGAAGAAATTCTTATGGATTGGTGGGATAGCAATAACTACAGAGTTGTAAAAACTTCCAACCGCACAGAGGGCAACAAACGAATCCTGACGGATGCTTACCTACGTGAACTGAGTCGCTATCTTGCGGCGATACACAACAAATTCAGTCAGTTATACGGTCCTACGGGGCAGACAGCGGATTTCGCTATGGAGATTGAATTCAAGATTACGAGCGAAGGCAGACTCTCAATCAAACAGGCAAGACCCTGGGTGAGATAAACCGGTAGAGTGCGGTTGTAAACCGCACCTACCGGGCCTGCGCGTAAATTAGTATTGTAGGTTGGGTAGAGCCGATAATACCAAGAGCCCATCGCTTGAAGAACAATGCCTCGGCTGCCTATCCGCCTACCTTCGTAAAGAAACAGAGTGAAACCCAACGATCCCCAATGATGCTTCCAAACCCCTCGGTATACAAAGTTGGGTTTCGCTATGGTCTTGACGTTATATGTGGGGTAAAGTCGGCATAAATGTTAATTCGCCTGCTTAATTTGCCCCCAAACTGTGAGAAATCTATCCAAAGCTGCTACACTTAGACCACTCAAATCGAACTGCTCAACGGTTGGCAAAATTGCTGGTCCCAATCCTTCTGCGACACCCCCGATAGCATAGATTTTGTTCGCGATGGTGCCAACACCCAGAAAAACTCGTCCTGTTAGCATCTCCGAACCGTCTGTCCATTCATCGCTATCAGGATTATATATTTCAACGGTTGTGAGTCCGGGACCTTGCACAACAGATGTCCCGCCGACAGCATAAATTTTCCCAGCGACGACACCGAGCCCCAAAGCAGTTCGAGGTGTCGGCATATCCGCTTTCTCCATCCATGTATTTGAACTCGGATCGTATTCTTGAACCGTTGCAAGCACAGGACCTTGCACAGCAGGTGTCCCGCCAATCAGATATATTTTCCCATCAATACTCGCAGCTGCCATTCCTGAAACCGGTGTCGGCATATCTGCCTTTTGTGTCCATTTGTCGGTGGCTGGATCATATTCTTCAACGGTAGGTAACACAGGACCCACATTTTGCGCGACACCACCGATTGCGTAAATTTTACCGTCTACGGCAGTCGCCGTGAAAAA
Organism: uncultured bacterium; assembly: GCA_964523645.1. Lineage (GTDB taxonomy): Bacteria > Poribacteria > WGA-4E > WGA-4E > WGA-3G > WGA-3G. Next base: position 14,835 of record CAZGAW010000111.1, read on the forward strand.
GGAGCGAGGTGTCGGCATATCTGCTTTTTGTGTCCATTTGTCGGTGGCTGGATCATATTCTTCAACAGTTCCAAGTGCCGGAATTTGTGAATTCCAGCCGCCGATAGCATATATTTTTCCATTGACGACGCAGGTTACAACACCGGCGCGTGCTGTTGGCAGACTCGTTTTCTGAACCCATTTGTCCTCATCTGGGTCGTAAGCATCAACAAAGTCAACAGGTTCGGCGAGCATACCGCCTATCGTGTAGAGTTGATCGTTAGCAGTGGCTACAGAGAAGAAGAGCCTCGGAATAGGCATATCCGCTTTTTGTGTCCAATTTTCAGCCGTAGCGTCATGTATCGCATAGAAAGTGAATAGGATGGCGAATAGCCAGCCCGAATTAAAAAATAAGGTTTTGTTTGATTTCATCATAAATTTTCTTTTCATTGAGAATTTTTTCTCCTGTTTGGAAAGTATTAGGGATTCCACCAGTACGTCATTTTACCAACGATAGTCCAGCCGAGAAGTGCAATGCCTCCGTCGCGGGTATCGTAGTTCTGGTCAAAGACGAGGTAAAAATCGCTGCCGGGACGGTAGATGTAGTTCACCAAGAAATTGGCGGAAAGCACATCCCGATCAGTGCTCCACTGTGTAAATAACTTGGTGAAAAGTATTGTGGAAAAGGAATAGCTGATACGACCGCCGAAGGCATTGGCATCGAATTCTTCCCCGAGCAGCGTAATGCGGTTAAATTCGATAAAGGGTTCTATACTCAGCTTCGCGTTGGGTCTGGCGGTTGCGTCTATTGAAAAACCGCGTATCGTGCCGCTATAAAACTCACCGAATTCCACTTGGAGTTCGCCGCCAATCATCCGACTGCTGCTGCTACGCGCCGATACCTGAAATGATGTAAAATTGTAATCACCTTCTGGAATTTCCTGCCCTTGAAGGTTAAATCCTACATCTAAATGCTCAACTGTATTTTTGACTTCAAACCCAATGTCGTCTCCAGTTTCAAACTCAAATTGCGTATCAAATGTTATCTCTTGGGTTTCTAACGCGTTCTCTTGTGTCAGTGCAAGATCGATCTTCGGTCCAATCTGAATCTCTCGGATACCGAATACACCGGGCCAGGGCGTATAACTTCCGCCACCCCGAAAGCGACGGACATCCGTACGGCGAACGAACCCGACTTCGGGGTTGAAATCCTCGCCGATGTCCGTGTATGAAGCATCGAGCCGAAACAGATTCGTACGCCAGTCACCACCAATAAAGAATGCGTTGCTATTTTGGGTTAAATCCACTTCAAAATCTTCAAGGGTGCGGGAAAACAACCCTTGGATGTTGATTTCTCGCGTCGGACGATAGGAAAAGTCGAGTCCTGCTGTGCCATTAGATACGTCAGCGTCTGTTTTATTAATAAGGATTCCGCCGACAGTTGAACCCGCTAAAATATCTCGGTTCACCCGCATTACGGTGTAATTTGTGCGGGGTTCGCTGAACATATCTTCTTCGGAGTCTCCGATCTCGTCGTCTTCAAATTTGTTTGTCAACACGTTCAGGATTCCTATACCGTAGGGTCCGACTTTGCCGGTCATTTTGGCACCGCCGAGAATCGGAATCGCGCGACCTTCCGCAAGCCCGATGCGACGGCTATAAAAGAGCAGTAATGGCGGTGGTCTACGGAAACTCGGACGTGGAATCCCGACATCGAAGATACTGGCACCCTCTAAGAAAAACGGACGCTGCTCTGGGAAAAAGAGACTAAATCGCGTGAGGTTCACCTGTTCCTGATCTGCCTCCACTTGCGCGAAATCGGTGTTAAAGGTTAAATCGGCAGTCAGGTTTGAAGTTACGCCGTATTTAAGGTCCAAGCCTGCGTCAAATACACCTTCGGTTTCCTCTGTTGATGATTCGTAACTTGCGCCCGGTAAGACATAAGGTAGTAATTCCAGACGCCTTGACGGAGTAATGCCTTCTAACCCTTCAAGCGTGCCAAAATAGGCAGTTCGATACTTTGCCAACCCACCATACGTCTTGGGTGCTTCATTCCATGCATCAATTTCCCGTTTTCGTGCGATTTCTCGCCCGAAATTGACACCCCAATCCATCACGTCACTTTTTTCAAAGCGGAGTTGACTGAACGGAATTGCGATTTCTACTGTCCAATTATCTTCATTAATTCTACAGCGACACTCCCAAACAATATCCCAGCTTGAGTTGAGGCTACCACCGCTGTTGGATACTGCGGTGTCTTCCATTCCACCCACTGGAGTAAATCGGAAGAAAACAGCGTTACGCCGATCATTGTAGGGATCCAGCAGCAAGAAACCGTAATCGTTGGAACGCAAACCTGGGGAGTCCCGCCGCATGTCGTTGGCGACAATCTTGTCCATCTCTGAATCGAAAAAGATGAACCCGAAATACAACTTTTTGTCATCATAGAGGATACGTATTTCGGACGGTTCTGTTGCAGGTTCGCCTTGATCGGGTTGAATCTGGTATAACTGCCGAATCGGTTCCACACTTCGCCAAACAGGTTCGTCGAGTACGCCATCAACCTTGATTTCCTCAGAAATGCGTTGTGCTGACATACGGGGTAGTTCTCGTTCTGTCTGTGCCTGAATGCCGTGTGGAATGAATAGGACGCACATCCACAGTAAGAGAGAGCGTTTAATGTTTCGCAGATATTGGCTCAGCTGAAAGTCAATAGTGAAATGTCTCATCGCAGATATGTGCCTCCTTTTTACCAATGGCTCTATAAAGACATGGGTTCGACAGGGGGATTTAGAGGTTATCAGAACAGCGTAACACGGTCTATTCGTTATTGGTTATTGAGGTTATTACGCTCTGGCAAGTATATTGTAGCACAAACTGTATGAAGTTTAAATCAATATTTCGGTAATTCGGTATTTTCCCCAAACCCGGTAGTCGCTGTTTTATGAAGATTAATTTATTAATTCGGTAATTTCCTATCTGCACAAAGCAAAGCTGCCCCCGCTGCTGGCGAGGTTTTCAACCTCGCCTCTTTAGTGTGTCTAATTAATTCTAAGGTTTACTATAGTTTGT
>CAZGAW010000112.1:0-17664 GCA_964523645.1 uncultured bacterium
TGGCTCTAACGGTTCCGTTGATTCCGTATCTACTATAATTGACGATTCTGTACCTTCAGGGTCCCCACAGCCGACAAGGAAAAACAGACTGAGGAGGCATACAAAAGCGGGCAAGCCTGAAAAACGCGTTTTCAACATTGTTGGGTCCCCCTTCAAAAATGGGGTAGCGAAACACCCACACAACTCGCAACTTTACACTACAAGGATATTATAGCACTTTTGATAAAAGATGTGAAGAATTTGATGAACCGTCTTCATATTAATCAAGGCTTACGCAAATTGCCGAAGAAAGCGATATATTGGCTGATTTTTTCACCGGCATCGTCGTAGATTGCGGTGAAAACATAGCAAACGCTATGGATTTAGATAGTCTCCCGCCTCGGGGTAATTCGTAAATGCCCAAACAGCAGCATCCTCAGTATCAAAATGCTCAAAGACATTGATAAGCCGACTGAGAATAAGTAGGTTTCCGATATGCCTTCCAACATTGATAAGCCCGATACGGATGCCTTTGCGCGCTGCGATGACATACACATTTACCAGCATCCCGAGCCCCGAACTATCTATTTTATGAATGTGCCCCAGATCGATGAGAAGGCACGATGTACTGCTCTCATCCATCCACAAAGCGAGTTTGTCTCGCAATTCGGATACCGCGGGCCCCACAATTTTTCCATTGGGTTCCAAGATTGGAACGCCACCTCTCAGGTGAATTTTAGTTGCCATGCGTTTCCCCCTTTTATTTTAAAGTTGAGACATTGATATTTCTCCAGAGTATTGCTTTTATGCAAATACGCACAGATTGATTCATGAATCCTGTACCTTAACTATAGATATGAAACGGAAAAAGTTTAGGGTACATTTCATAATTTTGGGGAAATTTCACATTTTTAGGGGAAATTTCACATTTTTTTCGGAATTTTAACAAAAAATATGGGCTGTTGACACACCCAGCAACCAAGCCTTTATTACCAAGTATCGTCAGACCTTGGCTATGGATCCGGGTTCTTTCACCGCGGGCTTGTATGCCGCTGTCAAAATTTTCGCTGCAGCCGTTAGAATTCGGGGACAGGGGTATAGGTATTGAAACCACCGGTCCTATCTTCGCCTTGTAGCAAATAGATATAGTGTGCACGCCGCCACTCCGCACCGGGATAACGGACATCCGCTGGCATATAGCGCATCGTGTAACCACACCGCCGTTTCTGAGAGACGTTCGGACTGGAATTGTGGATTGTCCATGCATCGTGAAAATGGCACTCGCCGACCTCCAATTCCAAGTTGACCACTTTTGATGTGTCTAAGTCCGATTCTACGACTTCGCTTCCGAAGAGGTTATTTGTGCGGTCAACCTCCTCATAGCGGCGATCACGTAATCTGTGACTGCCAGCGATAACACGCATACAGCCGTTTTCGACCTTTGATTCATCCACCGCCAGCCACATTGTGATAACGTTCATCGGTTCAAGGGACTTCCCCCAGTAGACCCCATCTTGATGCCACGGGACAGCCATGCCATCGTGTTCGCGCTTGCTAATAAAATGGCTCGACCAGAGGACAATGTCTGGTCCAATAAAACGTTCGATTACCTTTAGCACACGTGGATGTGTCAGGTATTTAAACAAGAATGGATGCTCAAAATGTGGGACATCCATCTGCTCCGGACGCCTGCCTTCCGGCAAATTCTCGATCATCTCATCCACATAATCCCTGAGTGTATCCAGTTCCTCTTTTGTGAAGATACGCCCGAATGTGATGTAACCGTTTTCTTTGTAAAATTCAACCTGCTCATCAGAGACAGTTGCTTCCACTTGCCAACTCATGTGTCACCTATTTTTTGATTCCAACCTACCGCCAGGGGCAAAACCGTACTGGCAATAGTGGTTATAGTTTCTACGACTTCTTTCAAAAACGCGCTAAGACCGAACAATAGACCCAACTACAATCGTGCCTTTATTTTTCCCCAAGCAGTCGCTAATTTATTGTCGGGTGAGACGGCCTCTGCGCCTAAAGTTCGTGCAAGACCTTTTTGAGCGATCTCCGTTATCTGGTCTTCTGTTAGCACAAGATTGAACAGTGCAACTTCATCCATAACCCCATCTGTAAGGGATCGGGAGGCAACACCCGTTTCGCCACCAATTGTAAAAGGTTTGTGATTATCCTCATTCTCTTTTTGGTGCGCCGAAATATCTCTTTCCGCCTCGAGTTTTCCATCACGGTACAATTTCATCGCACCTTTTCGGTCAGCGGTTGCGGCGAGATGGTACCACTTCCCATCGTTGATAGGTGATGTACCGAAGAGATGAACACCTGCCCCTTGTGCCAACCCGAACCAAAACAGCGGTTTCCCTTTGTTGTTCTGGTCAAGATTGCCGCGCACGCATAAAAGATAGCCGTGTCTCGGCATGGCGAAATCAGCTTTTTCGATAAGGGTTGCGTGCCAGTCGGCAGCTGTCTTAGAATACTTGAACCATGCCATCATAGAGAAATTTTCCTTTCCGACATTCAAGAGTTGTGAGGTGCCAGCGTCAGCGAGACCACCGCTCTTGAATTCCAATCCGCCACCCAATTTGCCGTCAGTCCACTTCACGTCATTGACAAACTTTGCCTCAAATGCATTTTCTGACAAATCTTTGGCGAGATCCCCTTTTGCTTCATTGAAGAGCCAAACGGCCACCACGGTTTCGGGGTCAACTGCGGCGAACCCTTGCGGCGAAGACATCAGTATAACAGCACTTATAACACTGTAGAAAACGCCTAATTTCTTATATGGACATCTCATTGTACTCACCTCCAAGATTATTTTAGATTTTTACATAAGCTTGCTTTGAATGTCAAGCAATTTTTCAAATTTTCACGCCTGTTTAGGTTTCGGTTTTAGGGAGCGCAGTGGGATTTGAATATCCATCTTACTGAAAAACCGAATTTGACAAATCGCTGTGCGTGTGATAAACTGTTGATCATGAAAATTGTAGTTGCGCCTGATTCATTCAAAGGAAGCGTTAGTGCTCTTGAAGCTGCGAATGCGATTGAACAGGGACTCCGTCGTGTGTTTCCCGATGCGATCATTGAGAAAATCCCGATGGCAGACGGGGGTGAAGGGACGGTGCAATCACTTGTTGATGCAACGGGTGGACAGATTCACACACACCGCGTGGTTGCCCCGCTTGAAAACGAAGTTGATGCAAAATTTGGTATCCTTTCCAACGGAAACACCGCTGTCATTGAGATGGCATCCGCTTCCGGTCTCACCCTTGTTCCTCCAGATAAACGGAATCCACTTCGCACAACGACCTACGGTACCGGACAGCTTATCCACGCGGCTTTGGAAGCGGGATGCAGACGCTTAATTATCGGCATCGGGGGCAGTGCGACGAACGATGGCGGGGCAGGAATGGCAGAGGCACTCGGTGTCCGATTGCTCGACATGAACGGAAAGCAGATTTCGCGTGGGGGTGGAAATCTCGGACAATTAGCATCCATAGATGTAACAGACTTACACCCGGCTATTGCTGAAACTGAAACCGTTGTTGCCTGCGATGTCAACAACCCTTTGACCGGTCCAGATGGCGCATCGCACGTCTATGGACCGCAGAAGGGGGCAACCCCGGAAATGATTGAAATCTTAGACGGGCATCTCGTACATTTCGATTTGGTTCTGAGGCGCACCCTCGGAAAATCCTTTAACGACATTCCCGGTGCGGGCGCGGCTGGCGGGTTAGGCGCAGGATTGATGGCGTTTCTCAATGCAGAATTAAAACTCGGCATCGATATTATGATTGATGCCGTTAATCTCAAAGAACGGGTCCAAGGTGCTTCTATTGTTTTCACAGGCGAGGGGCAACTCGACTTTCAGACAGCGTTTGGGAAAACTCCGGTCGGCGTTGCGAAGGTCGCGAAAGCGTACGACATTCCCGTTATTGCGATTGCTGGTGGTATCGCTGAAGGTGCTGAAGCCGTTTATGATGCCGGTATTGATGCGATGTTAGGCATTGTACAAGAGCCGATGTCTCTCGAAAACGCTGTTGGAGACGCCTCGCGGTTGATCGCCGACACAGCGGAGCAGGCAGCACGATTGGTTGTTATCGGTGATAGGATTTCATCGAATGAATAAAAGTGTGGAAGAAAAGAAGGCGCATCTTCCTAATCTTCCACTTGGTTACGGAGAACCCACGGCGTGTACCTACTACTCTAACAGTACGGGTGTATCTTTCATAAAATCGTTTGTCTCGATTTGCCACATCTTCATATCTGCAGCGAGTGAACGGACGCGATCGGCATGTTCAGGCAGATCGGCAAGGTTTGTCGTTTCCCAAGGATCCTGCTCCAAATCGAAAAGTTGGATGCAATCTGTGCCTTTACCGGTCTCTTCAGAAACATAATAGCGAATTAGTTTCCAACGACCATCGCAGATAGTGCGGTGAATATCTCTATACGCAGCGAAGACTGTAGCGCGCACCCGTTCTACATCACCTCTCATCAATGGTACTAAACTGCACCCTTCAGTCGTATCTGGACAGGCAACATCGGTGAGGTCACAGACAGTAGGAAACACGTCATAGAGATAAGTTAGCGCATCAACTGTTGTGCCTTCAGGGATACCGGGTCCAGCGAATATTGAGGGCACACGGATACTATGGTTATAGAGGTTCTGTTTACCGAGCAGTCCGTGTTGTCCGACAGCAAGTCCGTGATCAGCGGTGTAAATGATAATCGTGTTTTCGAGATGTCCAGCGGCTTCCAGGGTGCTTAGCACGCGCCCCATTTCGGCATCCATGTGTGTAATCATTCCATAATAGTCGGCGATGTGTTGCTGAACGATTTCAGGGGTTCGCGGGAACGGTGCCAGTACTTCGTCTCGGATACGCATTTCGCCGTTGTCGAAGGGGTGTTCAGGAACGAAGTTCTCAGGAACAGGTATATCCTCTGGTGGGTACATCGTCGCGTATTCCCCGGGAGCTGTTCTCGGATCGTGAGGAGAAGTAAACGAGAGATAAAGGAAAAATGGATCTGTTTGGTCGTAGTTTTCTATAAATTGCACTGCAGCATCTGTAAACAGTTCCGTAGAAAACTTTTCTCCAATATATCTGGCATCATTGGGGTATTTTCCGGTTGGATCGAAATCGAAAACTGGTACTTTATATTGATCGCTCATTCCACCGAAGAAAATCTTAGCTCCGTCATCAAAACTGTCGGTAAACGTCTGTCGGTCATTGTGCCATTTGCCAGAAAAAAATGTATGATACCCCGTCTCACGCATGATCTGTGGCCAAACTGCCAAGTCTCTGTTAATCTGGTTTCCACCACTACGAAAAAGGCTTGCACCCGTGAGGACAGCAGCACGGCTTGGCACACAGACTGCACCGACGAGGGATCCCATGATATGTGTTTGACGGAAGGTCGTTCCGCGCGCCATGAGCGAATCCATGATTGGCGTTTTGACCGTTGGATCGCCCATACCACCGATGGCATCCCATCGATGGTCGTCAGCAATCATAAAAAGAACATTGGGTCGTGAGGACATATTTTTAACTTTCCTTTCGGTCAGGTGGATTTGAAGTTTGAAGTGCCATCCCGTATATCTAGAGGAAACACCCAAGCAAAAACCCCTCTATTTTATTACGGGCTACTGTTCTTTGTAACAAATTTATAATTTTCCTTGCGGTTGGTTTTACCACAAACAGCATCAACCTAGTCCTGAATTAACCAGCAACCTACCCGCAATGAAATGGTAGGATATTGCTTGAGTGTTTCTGTGCCCAGGAGGCCATAAATTAAAAAATGAAGATTGCTACGATTGAACAATTCTATCCACGCCGTCGAATGCGTCTCGTGAAAATTACAACGGATACCGGTATCGTCGGATGGGGTGAAACTACACTCGAAGGTAAACCCAAAAGTACCTGGGCGGCTGTCGAAGAACTTGCCGACTATTTTATTGGTAAAGATCCGCTCCGCATTGAGCATCACTGGCAACATGTTTACCGCTCTGCTTTTTTCCGAGGTGGCAATATACTCATGTCTGCATTGTCCGGAATCGATCAGGCACTATGGGATATCGCTGGTAAATACTACGGTGTGCCTGCCTACGAGCTCTTAGGCGGTGCGGTTCGCGATCGTATCCGTGTTTATGCACATTGGGGCATCGGGAGTTTAACAGATGAAGGAAAAGCAGCTGCCAAAGAACGCCTCGAATTTTTACAGCAAAAAGGTGGTTACAGAGCATTTAAGAGCGGTCCCGGTGGTAAATGGCGTGGACATGAACCCCCTGCAGTCATCGATGAATTTGTAGAACGTGCCTACCTCATGCGTGAATGGGTGGGTCCCGATGTCGAACTCGCTTTCGATTTTCACGGTAAAATGACCCCTGCCCTTGCGATTGAGATTTGCCACGAACTGAAAGGGATGCGTCCAATGTTTGTCGAGGAACCAATTCCACAAGAGAATGTTGACGCGCTCAAACAGGTGTCCGATCATGTGCCGTTTCCGATTGCAACAGGTGAGCGTCTGCTCACTCGCTGGGGATTCCGCGAGGTTTTTGAGAAACAGGCGGTCGCTTACCTACAGCCCGATACTTCCCATGCCGGCGGCATCACTGAACTAAAAAAGATTGCGAACATGGCAGAAGTTTACTACATGCACATCGCGCCGCATTGCGCGATTGGACCCGTTGCCTTCTCTGCCTCCCTTCACGTTGATGCCGTCGTCCCAAATTTCCTAATTCAGGAACAGATTGATGCTGGCTTAGGTGACGGCTTATTCACAGATGATTGGCAAGTGATTAACGGACATATTGAGCTACCGACAAAACCTGGACTCGGCTTTGAAATTGACGAGAAAGAGGCGGAACGGATCCTCGATACCTACCCGGAAGAACTCGGCGGCGAATTCTATTACGACACCGATGGCAGCGTAGCCGATTGGTAGATCGGTTATCAGTTACCGGTTTTCAGTTATGAGTGCTCTGTCCACCTTAAGTTTAAGCGTCGGTGCATCGCAGGGGCGAGGTCCCCTCGCCCAATACCCCGACAGATATCCTCAAGTTTATAGTAAAACTCACAATTAAGTTTACATTCTCTGGTAGTCGTTCAATATTGGATTTATGATTCGTAGGTCGGGTAGAGCATCAGCGAAACCCGACATCTTCGGGCATTCTTTATGGAATCCGAAGCCCAACTCTCAAAGTCAACATTGAACGACTACACCATAAAATGATCTTATGGGTTTTTAGAGAAAAAAGGACGGTATTCTATCAATGCAGACCTATGGTGAGTACGGTTAGAGAATATCCATTGCATTTAGAATAATCAACAAGCCAACGCCCGCGCTGAAGCCCCAAAGTAGAGACCGCCGCCGAAGGGACTGGACTTCGGATTCATAAGCGGCTACATACGTCGAGACATACGCCGGCGCTTTCCCTAAAAATCGGTCAGACCGCGGCGAAATCGGGTAATACTGACTCGCACCCACCACCACACCTGGCGCAAACACGCTGTAGGTGATTGTCCCGCCTGTCGTACCCCCCGCGATAAAAACGCCACCTATCAGTAAGGGGACCGAGAACCCCGTCAACGCCCATACTGTATCGTTGACATCTTGTGCAGCGGCGCGCCTTGACTCTGGCGTTCTCCGCGAAAGAGTGCATTGCAAAACAAAAAATTATGATTATCAGTAGTGCAATTCTTTTCATCGTTTTATCTGTTTCCTCTGTCTCGGTTTCTTTTGCGTTCTGCCGCATGGCACATCACTATGACATAGTTTATATCTTCATGACAATGTTGTTCAATGTAGTCTCGAAGTGCGGGGGTGTCGTAAAGCAATTCCTCTTTATACCCAAAGGTCTCTATAAGTTGTTTTTCCTCGCGGAAAGCTTCGTCGGTGGATTCACATAACTGAACTCCCAATGGGTCTACATCACGTCCATAAGAACGTTTGGCACTTTCTTGCCTGAGGTGAAAGTTGTGATTAAACTCTGATTTACCGACTTTAATAAAACCGTTAGGCAAATTTAGAAAATAGATGAGGGGAATATTCAATAAGTCAGGATCTAACTCAGAGAAGTCCGAGTCCTCGATTACGTATCTCATGGTCAAAAACTCCTTTGACTTCGGTGGGATTTGTCCGAAACCACTCTCTGCCATCAATATCTTCTAACGGGGGGTTAGTCTTCTTCCGCCGCCGCTTTAATGCATCATGTATACTGGATTCCAGTCCCACAGAATCATCTGTTCTGAAAACGAGTGCGAGTCTGGCTTTCTCCCAATGTCGTTTTACGATTTCTTGTTCGGCTATCCTCTCTACTATGATATTCCTCGTCCTACCGATCTTGCAAGGAAAATAATCAGACGGGAATGAGTCGCGTTGATCCGTCGAAAAATAATACAGATACACAAACTCCCAGTGATCACTGCATCCAATTACCTCTACTTCAGACGCGTCAACTTCTCGGTTGTACGGATCGAAACGGATCATCGGCGTTTGCTTTTCCCCCGCGGCTATCTCCGCGTGAGCCTGACGAACACGCCCCAGCATCCCCGGAACAACTTTGGGGTCAAGGCCCATTCGCCCACCAAAACTTTCAGGCATTCCCGGACTGAGATCTTTAACCCATTTTTCAAAGTTCTTCGGACTCCGTTGACCTAGCATCAACGTCTCAACATATTTCTGATACGCCGGCATTTTACGAGCTTCGTCGATCTGTTTGACCGTGAGTCTGTGAGCCGCGGGGAGGCGTTTCCCTTTTCTCCCACACCACCATAACCTTTCTGCAACCGATTCCATCTCTGCTTGTGTCATCCCTTTTCCTTTCTGTGGTCCATTATTCTCCCATAAGATTTCTCGTCAGCCATTCCTTAAGACTACCTACAATTGCGAAGATCAAATTTTGGGTAATTGACAACACAAAGATACCTCGTCGTACTCTAAAGGAATTAAGGCACGAATTCTTTATACGACTGGTTTCCGGTTTGCAACGTAAGGCGGTTCAAGCATCAACTTCTGGTCTTCTTCTGACATCAGGTTGCGAAGTTCATCGTCGTATCTGCCTTGTCCCCATGAGGCGTGCCCCGGTGAGTACTTGAACAGAATAGAACGTCGCTCGTGCGATGCAGTCGTCCAAGGAAGCGTACCGTGCGTTAACGCTTCTGTGAAGATGACGACATCCCCTGCCTTCTGATGCACGGGTGCCATGCAAATCTTGTTGTCCTTCACGGGTCGGAATTCCGGCGGACACGGATAGTTACTTTTATGACTACCCGGGATACAACAGAAGCCACCTTGCCCCGGAAGCATATCCGTTAAAGCCCACGATACAACGGTTAATCCGTTATACATCCGATTATTTCGGAAAACATAATACTGTGCTGGATCATAAGGCGTGCCACCGCCGTGAAGCGTCCCGGCTGGGTTTCCCTCTATCATCAAGATGCCGTAGACGTGATCCAGTCGGAATTTTGGACCGACGATCTCTGCCAAAAACGGCATGATACTCGGGTGATTCAGGAGTTTGCGGAACGCGTCGTTTTCCCAATTCAAGAATCCGCCAAATCTCTGTGAATAGACATCATCATCCACCGGATCCGGATAATCTTGTGCGTCGATGAGGGCATTGAGCTCAGCGAGCTCGTCTGTACCTAAGGCGTTCTCAATGTTCACATACCCCCAAAGGTCAAACAGGTATTTTTCTTCAGCGTTCATATTTTTAATTTTCCTTGCGGTTCGGTCAGATGGGTTGAGCCTGCATACGCCTTTCCGTTGAGTGCTCGTCTTTTTCTTATTGATGCGCCGAGCGCGAGGTGGGTTCAAGTCGCGTGACAACGATCTGCTCTCTGTCAATCAGTTCACCGACGCGGGGCGAGAGTTCATTCACCCATCGGTCATCTTCATAAACTGCTGCATAAAGCTGCTCACGCTGTGCTTCACTCTCAAAACGACGGATCCAGACGTAAAGATCGTCCTCTTCTTCACCGATGAAGCTGCCAATCACAACCATCCCTTTAGAAATCTGAAACGGAAGGATTGTTTCTTCCATGTATTTCACCCAATTTTCACGTTGACCGGGTTTTGTTCTGTACTGTCGTAATTCAAAAAAAGCCATGAAATCTCCTTTTTTAGTGGCTGTCGGCTTTCAGCCATCAGCCATCAGTATATTGGCTCTCGGTTTTCCTTCTAACCACTAATTGCTGATTGCTGACTGCTGATAACTATTTACAATCGATTATAGCCGTAGCCTTCACCTGTGATTTCAAAGAGTGCTGCCGCGGCTTGGAAATGAATCTCTGCGTCTTGATCTTGGAGAATCAATTCAAGCAATGACACTGCCTTTGAATTTTTAGCCTCTCCAAGTGCCTTGATGGCATCAAGACGGAAACCTCTCGTAATTTGGGCTTCATGCAATGCTGTGAGTTTTTCGACTAACGCCGTTACCGCTTTGTCTGTTCCGATTTTTCCCAACACCCGCGAGGCATCGCGTCGAATTTCAACATGGTTTTCATCGTTGTTCATCGCTTCAATGAGCGCGTTGGTTGTTGTTTCATCAGCCAACTCACCAAGTCCCTGTGTTGCAGCGCGACGGGCGTCCTTATGCGATTCGGTTTCGCCCTTCATCATCTGAACGAGTTCTGGTATGAGTGCCCTGATTCCCGCCTGCCCGATGCTAAGTGCTGTGGCTTTTCGGATCTCCAGATCTGGATCGGTCAACCGCTGTTTGAGTTGTGAAATGTCTAAGGTGAGGTCAGCACTATTGCACCGACCTAACGCAACCATTGCAGCATTCCTGACCTGATGATTTTCCCACTCGTCCTCGGCACGGGCTGCCATTTTGGGAGCAGCGAACGCCGGTAAGTCCAGTTTTTTAGCAGCATTGACAAAAACTTCCCAACTCCAGTTCCGCTTCAGATCGTCTGCCCCGATGGCTTTCCTATTTGCGGCATCCTCAAGTGCGACGATATATTCGGTATCATCAACGAGCCGTCTTGCAACGGCTTCAGCGGCACGTGTGCCGCCAATCTGACCAAGTGCTACTGCCGCTTTCGTGCGTGCGGAAGCGTTCGCTAACGCTGCTGTACTCGCATCCAATGGTATCCGCTTATCTTCAAGAATAGCGATTAACTTGGGAATCGCTGTTTTGCTTTCGAGTTTGCCCAAAGCAATAATAGCGTTTTTCGAGATATTTCCGACTCGGATGTCCAAAGCACGAATCAGCACGGCTTCAGCGGTTTCATCACCAATATTGCCGAGTGCTGCGACAGCAGCATTACGTACGCTATCCGGCTCTAACGGATTTTCAACGATCTCACTGAGTTTCGCGACTGCTTTTGTATCCTTGAGACTCCCTAAAGCACCAACAGCCCGCCATCGAATCTCGGCATTCTCATCGGAGAGTGCCGCGAGCAGCGGTGCGGAAGCACGTTCATCTTTGAGCACACCAAGCGAGAGTACCGCCGCCGCGCGAACGGATTTCATTTCATCTGGGTTTTCGAGAACGGCGATTAAGGGTTCAACAATTCTGCGCTCTTTGAATCCACCTAATGATTCAGCAGCACGTCTGCGGACAACATAACTCGGGTGTTTCAATTCCTCAAGCATTGCATCAACCGCAACTTTTTTCGCACTCGCTCCGATCACGTGAACAAGTGCCCATCGCGTCCACTCATCATCTGCAGATTTAAGAGCATCGAGTGCAAATTCGGTTGTTGGAATGTTGTTATCTTTGATTAATGCGCCAATTACTTCATTCTGAACAGATAGGACCTCATATCCATCATCAAAACTACCTAAACCTTTTTTGAGAATATCAACAAGCTCTTTATCGGCAGCTTGTATTTCTCGAAGTGCCACTGCTGCTCGGAATCGAGTTGTTTCATACTTGTCGTTTCGCAGCACATCCAGCAGCGGATCAACAACCCTTTGTCCTTTTATTTTTCCAAGGGCAATAGCTGCTTCTTGCCGAACCACTCCCTGTTTATCCTTTTTCAGAGCAGTGATAAGTGCAGTGGTTGCGTCATCGCCTTTGACTTCACCGAGTGCCCATGCTGCGCTTTGGCGTACGGTTGCGCGTCCATCGTCCTGAAGCGCGTTTGCCAGCGGTTCTACAACGGTATCCCCCTTGAGAATACCGAGTGTTCGAGCAACTTCACTCCGAACAAGACTCGGAATCGGTTTGAGTTCACCCCACGTCCGATAGTTTGCGCGCGGATAGTCAGGAGTCCACTGAATTTGAAAAGAATCAACCTGCGCTCGGAGGGTATCCAACGTCTTGTATTTCCGTTTCATGTGTCGCTGAAAATCTGAAATTTCGTCAAATTGCGTCGAAAGCACCCAGAGTAACACCGGAACAGTTTTCTCATCTTTTATACGACTCAATACTTTGACAGCATTAGCACGTATGACAGGGCTGGTTTCATCACTGAACATCAGAAGTAGCATGGGTTGCGTTGCTTCTTCAGGTCGGAGTTGCCAGAGTGCCTCAATAGCAGCGATGCGTAAGGTCTCTCGCATCTGTTTTTCCATCGCTATAATAACCAACTTTTGAACGGCATCCGCTGTGGATACACCGATTTTTCCGAGTGCTGCTGCTGCGTTTGTCGCTGTGGTATCGTCATAGGACAGCGCGTCCGTAAGCGCGAAGACTGCGCCGCTACTGTTACCCCGTGCACGCATATTACCAAGGCCAACTGCTGCGAGTGCCTTTACTTCCTTGTATGGGTCGGTGTCCAACGTTTCAATGAGTGGAACTATTGCGCGTCGGTCACCGATTTTTCCGAGTGCATCTGCGACCTTCACTCGAACTTTATCTGTCCCGTTTTTGAGTGCGTCAATCATCGGTAGCACAGCAACACCCCCCATTTCGATGAGTGCTGCAAGGGCTTGACCCTGCAATTCCTCGTTTTCTAATTCTTCTATGAGCGATTCCACAGCATCTTCCGATTTGAGCAATCCGAGTGCCTGGATTGCAGCTGAGAGTGTCCCGATTCTATACTTTTTCATCCACAAATCGTCAATATAAGCACTTGCGATGTATTGATATTCCGTGGTGAAACCGGTGTCCTCATCAGGAATGAGATTTCGCGCTTTCGTATCCAACACCTCAAGTAATGGAGCAACGGCGGGTTTCCCGATACGATTAAGCGCATCTATGGCTGTATCCTTGACGTAACTGTTCGGATCCGCAAGCAGCCTGACCAGGTCAGGAACAGCAGTTTCCGTTTGAAGACCTCCAAGTAGTTTTGCAGCGTGCATCCGAACCTGTGCACTGTTATTTCTAAGTGCAAGCTGGAGACCTGGTACAATAGCTGCGCCTTCAGCTGCGGATCTGATTGATTGTTCAAGTGCAATAATTGCTCTGTAAGCGACTTCAGGCGTATTTTTTGTTTCAGCAAGGGCTTCCTCAAAAATTGGGATAAGCTCAGGTTTTCGCATCGCACCGAGATAGCGCACCGCCTCTTTTTGTACGGTGGTATCTTTATGGTGTGTTGCCTGCCGCAATAATTCAACAACCGCTTCTCCATTTCCGAGTTTCGTCATGAGTTCCGAAACGGCTGCGCGCGCATTAGGTTGATAGCATTTTTCTGCGGCTAAAAGTCCTATAACGACAGCGGCATCTGCATGCGCTACGAGTTCAGCAAGTAACTCTGCGCGTTTTTCAACCGCTTCAGCAAGCGACACAGCAAAGAGCCCGGAGATGGCGTTCTGTGAACGGACGAGCCTTTCTTGTCGATCAAGTTCATCAGAATCCGGATCTTCCTGTAACGAGATCGCGAGGATATCCGCAGCCAATGTCTCGAGATAAGTATTCGCTTGGGCAATCGCTTGATGCCAGCCTTCTGTTTCGGTCCGCGTCCGGTTTTGCAGGAAAGCTTTCAGGTGCTGTGCCTCTTGATTTCCGGCATCTATCCTTTGGATGGCTGTTTCTGCAGCAGTATAATCGGCGCGAACAATAGCGGCTCGCGCTTCAATAATGTCTCTGTCCTCTTTCTCACCGCACCCTACCACGCAAACAACAGCTGCAATGAGTGAGAAATGAATACAGATTTTCAATATATTAAAAATAATAGGTTGTTTCATTTTTTAATTTTTCCTTGCAGTTCGGTCAAGTACATTGAATGAACGAGGATCCCCGGCGTATATCTAGAGGAAATACCCAAGCAAAAACCCTGCGCCGATGTGGCAGGCTACAATTTCGGTTTTAATTTCCAGCAATTACGAGTTTCGTCAGGTCAGCAACAGCATAAATATTCTGTCCGATCTGGTTCAATAAAGCCAATCGATTCGTGCGCAGTGCTGGTTCCTCTGCCATAACCAAAACATCATCGAAAAACGTGTCTATTGCGGGTTGTAAAGCAGCGAGTTGCGTCAGCAGTTTAGCATAATCACGCTCCTGAATGCTTTGCTGGAAATGCGACTCCGCTTCAGTGATACAGGCATATAATTGCTTTTCAGCATCATCGCACAGAAGTGTAGCATCTACAGTTTCTGGCGCATTCGGCGGTAAAATTCTCAGTACCCGATTGAGAGCATTATACACTTCCTCAAAATTTGATGTCAAGCGAAATTCGGCAAGGGCACTCGCGCGTTTGAGAATATCAATAATGTCAACAGCACCAACTGCTAAAACCGCATCGGCAAGATCGGGCGCATATTGATATGTCAGCAGCAAGATAACACGCAGGCGTTCTTTGATAAAATCGAGAACGCTTGTTTTTGTATCACCGGCTAATTCGACAGTGTAGCGGGAGATCGCTTTTTCGACAATAGTATTCAAAGGCAGTGGTAACTTCCGGTCTTGAAGGATTCGGATTGTGCCGAGAGCATGCCGCCGTAAGGAATAAGGGTCTTGCGAACCCGTAGGACGTTCTTCTATCCCGAAGTATCCTACAATCGTGTCGAGTTTATCGGCAATAGCGACGAGCGCACCGATTTCGGTTTCGGGTAGCGGCGTATCGGCACCGAGCGGTTGATAATGCTCAGCAATAGCAGTAGCAACAGGTTCCGCTTCTCCACCGTTTTGTGCGTAATAACTTCCAGTAATTCCCTGCAACGACGGGAATTCGATAACCATCTGCGTTGTCAGGTCTGCTTTACAGAGCCATGCCGCGCGTTCGGCGTGATGGACAGTTTCTTCTGCCACATGCAACTCCGTGGAAATAAACCGAACCAATGCTTTAAGCCGTTCGGCTTTATCCAAGAGTGAACCGAGCTTGGCGTGGAAGACAACCGCGCCTAAACGTTTGACTTTATCGGCAAGGCTGGTTTTCTGGTCTTCGTTGTAGAAAAATTCCGCATCGTTGAGTCTGGCGTGGAGAACGCGTTCATTCCCGTGCTGAACGCCGTCAAGATTGCCCTCAGTTCCATTGGAAATCGTAATAAATTTCGGAGCAAGCACGGACTCACTTTTCCACATAGGGAAATAGCGTTGATGCTTCTTCATCGCCGTAATCAGAACTTCAGCCGGTATCTCCAAATGCGACTCACCAAAATTACCGACGATCGGTTGCGGGTTTTCCACGAGGTAGTTCACCGTATCCAGCAATTCTTCGTCCAGTTTTGGCAGGCATCCCTCGACTTCTAAAACCTTTCTTACCTGTTCTTCAATTGTATCCCTGCGCTCTTTCGGGCAGGCAATGACCCCAACAGCGCGCAGTTTTTCAATATAAGTGTCTAAATCAGCAGAAGCCAAAGTTATCGGTTCAGGATGTAAGGAACGATGTCCATAGGTTAACCGCCCTGCCTGTGCAGCACCGTAAGTGCAGTTGACTACCTCATTTCCGAGTAACGCCACAAGCCATCGGATGGGCCGCGCAAAACGAGCGAAGGCGCGCGGTTCTTCGGATTTGGTCTCCCAACGCATAGTCTTTGGAAAACGGAGTGTTTCGATCCATTCTGTCAACAGCGTTTCTAAAATTTCTTGTGTGGAAACTCCGGTTTCGAGTTTGGAAGCGGCGACATACTCTCCCCGTTCGGTTTCAACAATGCGGAGCGCTGTAAGTTCAACGCCCTGCGTTTTCGCGAAGCCAATCGCTGCCTTTGTCGGTTCACCCTTTTCATCGTAGGCGATACGTTTTTGGGGGCCCACCACCTCCGTTTCCTGACTTTCCTGAAGGGTCTTTATGTCCTTGATACTGAGCGTGATACGACGCGGTGTACCGAGCACTTCAACTTCACCAAACGGGACTCTATGATTCGTAAGGGACTCAGTGGCGATTTCACGAAGCTGCTTAAGGACGGGTGGGACATAACCTGCTGGTATCTCTTCAGTGCCGATTTCAAATAGGAGATCGGTGGTTTCCTCGGATGTTTCTGAACGGACATCGCTCTGTACGTTTACCGAGGCAGTGGATACATCAGTCTCCATGCTGAAACGCCCCATAAGCGGATGTTCCATCTCTTCACGCTGTTCAACATAGGCGCGTGCAATTCGTTGAGCAAGTCGCCGGACACGCTCAATGTAACTCACACGTTCCGTGACGCTGATGACCCCGCGAGCATCCAACATATTGAAGGTATGTGAACATTTCAAAACATGATCGGTTGCCGGTAGCACTAACCCGGCATCTAAACAAGCAAAGGTTTCCTTCTCGTAGGTACTAAACAACTCAAAAAGCATGTCTACACTTGCGCGCTCAAAGTTGTAAATCGAGTATTCCACCTCGCTTTGTCGATGGACATCGCCGTAATTGAGGTGTTCGTTCCAGCGAATGTCAAAAAAGTCATCAACATCTTGCAAGTAGAGGGCAATACGCTCAAGTCCGTAAGTAATCTCAGCACAAATCGGATCGAGGTCTATACTGCCCATCTGTTGGAAATAGGTAAATTGTGTGACTTCTGCACCGTTCCACCAGACCTCCCAACCGAGTCCAGAGGCACCGAGTGTTGGAGATTCCCAGTCGTCTTCAACAAATCGGATGTCGTTTTTACGGGGTGAAATGCCGAGATGATAGAGGCTCTCTAAATAGAGGGGAAGTACATTCTCTGGGGCAGGTTTGAGTATTACCTGATATTGGTAATATGCCCCCAGACGGAAAGGATTTTCTGCGTATCTGCCATCGGTTGGACGGCGGACAGGTTCTACGTACGCTGTCCGCCACGGTTCTGGACCGAGGCATCGCAAAAATGTTGCAGGGTTAAATGTGCCTGCGCCGACTTCTATATCGCACGGTTGCTGGATAATGCAGCCGTGATCTGCCCAAAATTTCTCTAACGCTAAAATTATTTCTTGAAGAGTCATATCTGTTTTCTTCGGTACGCTCCATATTGGATTGATTTATTCAAGTAGTTATTGTATCACAATAGATATTTTTAAATCAACGGATTTTCAGGGACAATTGGTGGATGTTTGTCTGAATCAGGATTTACAGGATTATAGGATTATAGGATTTACAGGATTGTGGAGGCGATCTTTTCGTCTGAATCGAGATTGTCACAGATGACATGGATTACGCGAATTGTTGAGTCGGTGAAACTACGGAGAAGTGAGCGGTTTTCAGAGTATTCAGAGTAAAATGCTACTCTGAAATAATAGTCGGATTTCAGAGCGGTTAACTGGTGACGTTTGAACGGAGGAACATAGGGGTTCCTGAAATGTCTACAGATTCGCACATCTGACGATACTTTCACAGTTTTCATAGCAAATTCGAGAAATCAATAGAGGCCGTGAAAGGCGATAAA